>JANQQB010000263.1 GCA_028285165.1 Rhodobiaceae bacterium | reverse complement strand
ATCTGCCGTGTTCCTACCTGCTGTTCGCTGCCGATATCGATGCCGTGACCGAAGAGGGGGCGCCCCTTCCGGCGGACCTGACCGAGCGCCAACAGGGATCCGTTCGCGACGCCTATCTGTCAGCGCTTTGGGACAGCGCGGAAGCGGAGATGCGGGCCGTGTTCGAAAACTGCGCCGGCTTCGACGACGTGACCGACGCTGCCTCCTTCGTGCGCGCCATGCGGCGGTGTCAGATCGAGACGACCATGCCGTTTCATGACTACTACACCCGCCTGCCGGCTTTGCCGTCCTTGCCGTTCGATTTCCTGAAGCTGCTGGTGCTCGGTCCTTTGGCAGTCTTTGCGCTCGCCCTGATCGTATGGCTTGGCGGCTCGGCGCTCGAGGTTATCCTGAACAAGGACTGGAACCTGGAGGGCGCATTCTGGACGATGCTTGCGGCTCTTGGCGTGACCGCTGCGACCGCCGCCTTTGCCTATAACCTGGCATTGAAGCAGGGCAACAAACCGTTTCCGCCGCCTCCGGACGGGGATCTGACGTCCGTGCTCAAAGCGCTCTACCTGCAGCAGCACTTTTCCGACTTTGTCGTCGCACAACAGGGGGAAGGGGACAAAGACCTGCACAAGGCTTTCGGCAAGTTCCTCAAGGACCACAAGCCGGAAGATCGAACAGGTCCGACCCAGAAACCGGGATATGTCAGCGCCCGGTATCCCGGCGCGGTCAATCCATGAGGCATATCGCATGACCCGACAGCTCGATCTGGCCGACATCCAGGGCAACATCGTGCGCGCCTACGGACGGCACAATTATCCGAAGGCGCGCTACTTCTTCCTGCATATCGACGACGCGCTCGCCGGCCGGAAATTCGTCGAGGCGGTGCGCCACAAAGTGACGACGGCGACGCGCTGGAACCGGGATCCGGAGGCCGTCGGGAAACCCGGCGGCGCGCCGGATGTCACTCTCAATATCGGCTTTACATTTTTTGGCCTGGCCGCGTTGAGGCTGCCGACGCGCACGCTGCAGCGCATGCCGGAGGAATTCATCGACGGCATGAAAAGCCGCGCCTTCATCCTCGGCGACAGCCTTCTGGAATTGCCCGAAGACGATCTGACCTATGGCAATTACGGCACCTATGACCGGATCGGACTTGAAAAGATGCGGCCGGCCGCGCCGTCGTTCGACGACAAATGGGACCCGATCTGGAAGAACAACAACCGGGGTTCCGAGGATGCCGTGCATATCTGGATGTCCATGAACGCCAGGGTGGTCGATTTCACCGATACGCCGGTCGATGCCCTGGAAAACCAGACGCAATGGCTGCGCGACCTGTGCACCGAGGTTGGCGGCGTCCGCATCCTGGCGACGAACGGGGCAAACGGCGACCAGGAGTACCAGGCGGCCAGTGCGGTTTTCGACAACGTCGAGGGTATCGGAATGGTGCCCACGCCTCGGGAGCATTTCGGGTTTGCCGATGGTATCGGCGATCCGGTGTTTGCCGGTCAGCTCCCGGCGAAAGAAGAAGCCGACCGGGCCCGCGGCCGCGGCAAATGGATGAACCGCAAGGCGGGCTGGGAACCGATTGCGACCGGTGAGTTCCTGCTCGGCCACCCCGATGAGGGCCAGGAATTGCCGCCGACGGCTGCACCGCATGAATTCATGCGCAACGGGTCTTTCATGGCCTACCGCAAACTGCATCAGAACGTTGAGTCCTATCGGGACTATTTTTCAAAAGAGGCCAAGAAGTTCGCGGCGGTCATGGACGCACCGATCGATGAGGCCAAGGTGACCCTGGAAGCCAAGGTGGTCGGCCGTTGGCCAGACGGGGTGCCGCTCGAAACCCATCCGACCTATGCGCAATGGCAGGATTACCGCACGCATCTCGGTTTGAATGCGGAAGACCCGAAGGCCGCGCTCGCTGCCATGGCCCATTATCGCGCGTCCGCGGCCATCAACGATTTCAAGTACGGCAATGACATCACCGGCATTCGCTGTCCGAGCGGGTCGCATTTGCGGCGGGTGAACACACGAGACTATCTCGATCCTCTGAACAATCTGAACGGAGCGAACCCGGACGCCAAGACACAGCTCAACAAGCGTCGACGAATCCTGCGCCGCGGCCTGCCTTACGGCGATCCGACGCCGGGTGCCGGGTCGGACGAGACCGAACAGGGCATCGCGTTCATGGCGATCTGCGCAAGCCTGTTCCGCCAATTCGAATTCGTGCAGCAGCAATGGATCCAGTACGCGCTGGACTTCAACCAGGGCAACAACACCTGTCCGCTTGTCGGAAACCACGAAGTGCACAAACGGCACATCATTCCGTCCGATCCGAAAAGCGGTAAGCCGCCTTATATCTGCGATGGTCTGCCGCAATTTGTGGAGACCCGCGGCGGCGATTATTTTTTCCTGCCGAGTATGACCGCCCTGCGTATGATAGCGATGGGCAGCATCGACCCGACCTGAACGGAATGCCGCGTAACGGAGAATTCCATGTCCGCGATTGAAAACCTTCTAATCGCGCCCGTCGCGTTTTTCATGTCCGTGTGGACCGGGCTGGTGAATCTCGTCCGGCTTGCCGGAATGGCGTTTGCGGCGATGCGGGCAAAGGGCGCGTTCCGCTCGGAGTTTCTGGCACGGCTCGCCTCGGTTGAAGGTCAGCGCAGCGTGTTCGCGGTCCTGCGCGCTTTCATGCCGAACCTTCTCTTGTCCCGGTCGCTGGTCCGGTCCTATGAGAACAACGGCACGGTGATCGTCACGCGGCACGATGACGTGCTTGATGTGCTCAGCCGGGACCAGGATTTCGAGGTCGTGTATGAGCCGCGCATGCGCCGGATTACCGATGGTGAAAACTTCTTTCTCGGCATGCAGCCCGGCTGGGCTTACACCCGCGATGTCTCCGCCATGCGGCTGGCAGCCCGGCGTACAGACGTCGAGGCTATCATCGTTCCGCGGGCCCAGGCGCGTACCGAGGAGCTTCTGGCGACCTTTCCATTGCGTCTCGATCTGCCGCGAGATCTGACCCAGCGGGTACCGGCCGATATGGTGGCGACGTATTTCGGCACGCCGGGACCGTCGGAGCGGCAGATGATCGACTGGGCGACGATCATGTTCTGGTATCTTTTCTCCGATCTGGGCGCCGATCCGCGGGTCGAGGAAAAGGCCCTCGATGCGGCGTCGGAATGCCGGACCTATCTCGACCAGGCGATCGCGGCGCGCAAAGCCGATCCGACCGATACGGACGATGTCCTGAACCGGTGTCTGGCCCTGCAGAAAAGCGACGTGCCGGGCATGAACGATCTTGGCATCCGCAACAATCTGATCGGTCTGATCATCGGCGCAATCCCGACTTTGTCGAAGGCTTCCGTTTTTGCGATGGACGAATTGCTGCGCCGGCCGGATGCGCTGGCGCGCGCGCAAAAGGCGGCCCGGACGGACAATGACGGCTTGCTGGAAAACTACATCTGGGAAGCGCTGCGCTTCAATCCGCACCAGCCGTTGGTCTATCGCCGCGCCGTTCGCGACGCCGTGATTGCGCCGTCGACGCTGCGGCAGCGCACGATCCCGAAAGACGCAATGTTACTGGCCGCCACACTGTCGGCAACGTTCGATACCTATGCGGTCTCGAATGCGAGCGCTTTTCAGCCGTTTCGAACGTTCGAGACCTACATCCCCTGGGGCCATGGCCTGCACACGTGTTTCGGGGCCGCGATCAACCGGGCGGTCATTCCGGCAATGCTGAAGCCGGTGCTGATGCGGCCGGGCCTGCGGCGTGCAGACGGTGCCGAGGGTGAGATGGATCGGTCGACGCCGTTTCCGGCGCACATGGTGCTGGAGTTCGATGCCGAATCGTGACGCAGTCTGCCGGTATCGCCAGCCCGTGTAACCGTTGACGTTACTCGCCCGGCTGGCGTGCAGCCTCCTTGCTGTCACTGCGCAAGGGCGGGCCGAGCAGGATGGCGGCCGAGCGTGTGGTTTCAGCGCTCTCCAGGATCACCTTGACGACCATGGTCAAGGGCACGCTCAACAGCATGCCCACCGGGCCGAGCAACCAGCCCCAGAAGACGAGTGACAAGACCACGATCAGCGGCGAAATACCGAGATTGGTGCCCATGAAACGTGGCTCGATACCGTTCGACACACCGACATTGATCACGACATAGCCGATTGCGGAAATCGCGGCCATGCCCGGGCCATACAGAATGAAGCCGAGAAGAATGCCGGGGATCGCGGCGATGAACGACCCGATGTTCGGCACAAAATTGAGGAAGAATGCCAAGAGGCCCATGAAAAGCGCGTTGTCGATGCCCAGGAACCACAGCCAGATCAGAACGAGCGCGCCGGTCAGGAGACTCATGACCGATTTCAGGGACATGTAGCGGCGCACATCCTGAACGTTCCGCTCCACGGCTTCGATCCGGGCTTCGGTCATGCCGTCAATGGCCGCGAGTTTTTTATGAAAACCGCTTGCCTCGACAAGCATGAACGCGGTGATGATGACGATGATGAAGGCCAGACCCAGCATGCCGCTGAGCGCCCGGGCGAGCCGGCCGGCATAGGCCATGGCGAATTGCGGATTGAGGAATTCGGTCACGAATTCGTCCGGGGCCTGGATGCCCTGCGCTTCGACCCAGGCCCAGACCGCGCTGATCTGCACGCGGAGACCTGCCTCATAGGCCGGGAGGTTGGCCGTGAACTCGTCGAGCGACGTGCGCAGGATCGTTACGGCCAACGTGCCGAGAGCAAACAGGCCGACGATCATGACGGTGAGCGCCAGGGGAACCGGCAAACCGGCCGATTGCAGGCGCAGGAATGCCGGGGTCAGGAGTACAGCAAGGAACACCGCCAGCAGGAACGGCACGACCAGTGTCGCGGCCGCCTTGATGCCGGCGAAGATCACGACGAGCGCAGCGCAGATGATCAGGGTGCGAAGCATGGGCGAAATGTAGGCGATGCGTCCGGTTTCCGCCAGCGGCCCGGAGCCGCGCCTGTTTGTCTCTTTCCGATCCCTCGCCGCTGTCCGACCGCAAGCGGCTCAAGAGTTTGAGCGCGGGGTCGCTGCAGTGCGTTCGATCAGACCAATGCGGGACAGATTTGCGGTACGAAGTCAAAAAGCGTGTGTGCCGCAATTGTCGGTACGTACTTCTGACTCCTGGAGCGAATTCAGCAGTAGGGCGATAGATGATTTAGGGCCCACGAGAATTTTCCGAAAATCCGGTGATGAACAGGAACAGTTTTCTCAGTGCGAAGAAGAATTTTCGATCAACGAATAAAATTTTTCTTGCCGATTGTGTTTCGCAAAACCATGTGTGCGGCAGACCCTGGTACCACGCTAAAGCAATCCATTGCCTCGGATTCCGGGGTCGTCTTCCTTTTGTCCCGATTAACCTGCCCCCGAATGAGTGGAGACCTCGCCATGCGACTCACTTCGCCGCGTTTCAACTGGAATGCCCGCCTGCAAATGGCTGCCAACAACAGCCCCGCGTTGCGCAAGGGCAGCGGCGGATTGTGCATCCGGCATATCCAGCAGGCGCTGATCGATTCGGGGCATCCGCTGCCGAAATCTACGGCGAAGTATTCGACGCCTGACGGCATGTTCGGCGGCGAGACAAAGCAGGCGGTGATCGACTTTCAGAAAGAGCAGAAGAAGACGCATTCCTACTTTTCCGTCGACGGCGTGGTCGGCGGCCAGACGATGGGTGCCTTCGACAGCCAGTTGCGCACGCCGGTCACGCTTCCGCCGCTGCCGTCCGGCGGCGGCTGGACCAATGCCGATGCCAATCTGACTCAATCGATCATCAACGTGCTCAACCATCCTGGCCTTGCCAAGGTCGACTTCAACGCCATGGGCGTCAAGGTGTCCTGGGGCAGTTACCTGATGGTTCGCAACGCTTTGCAGACCGGCGACATCACCGCCGAAAAGTCCAATCTCGGCTCGGGCATACAAGGCGTCTATCTGACGTCTGCTGTCAACGATCCCGTGACCGGCGATGTGGCGTTCGATGCGAACACCTTTGTCATGCCGTTTACGCTGGCTGCAACGAATGAGCGGAAGGCAATTGTGGTGCACGAGGCGACCCATGCCTATTGCGACATCATGATGGTCGGCACGCACGGGTCGCCGTTCACCCGCAACCAGTCGGAGACGGTCGCTCATATCGCACAGGCCGCGATGCATCGGCTTCTCGCTGGCGGCGCGCAGACCGATTCCCTGACCAGCGATCCTGCACAGGGCCTCAATCCGATCTATCTGGCGGCTGATGTGTTGGCCGAAAAGGTGCTGAAGGGCCAGAATCTGCCGGTCACGGAAATCGGCGCGCTACACACAGAGGTCAGCCGCGCCAATCACGGCATGAGCTTCAACAACAACACCAATTTCGACGGGATCTGAGGGGATCGGCGGCGATCGCTATCCGATTTTTTCGCCGCTCATGCAGCGTTCCATCAGCCGGTCGGGCAACAATCCGATCTGATCGAACAGGTCGATGAAATCGAAATGGTTGTATGCGTCGACGATCTTGCCGTCGCGCACCTGCAGCATGACCTGACCGGAAATCGACACGTCGCCGCCATTGTCCCGGCGCTTTGCCCTGAACGTGCAGAGCGCCGAGGCCCATTCCCCGTCTTCCATGAACTTTTCGATGTCGACACGGGCATCGCCCACCATGGCCAGCAGTCCGGCATGGAAGACCTTGAATTCTTCCGGCCCGATGCGCGTCCTTTCGCCGAGCCCGCGCACATTCGAGTCGGAGACGAGAAGGCGGTCAATCGTGCCGGCATCCTCCTCTGTCCAGACCTTGTGAAACCATTCTTCGATGACGTCGCGATTGCCCATGCTCGTGCCCCGATTGCCTTGGTGTCTCCATATGACGTCAGAGACCTGCCTGTGCCGCAGCCCATGGCAGGTCTCTTCATCGCAGGAGTGTAGCACCGTCAGCACACATCCGAAACGCGAAGTCTAAGCGCCTCGGTCCTATGGATTCCGATAGCTGTCGCGCCGCGCAGGCGTCTGGTTCGCTGTTTGACGGTCGGCCCGCTCGGACACGCCGTCCCGGATCGGACGCCGACCGCATCTGGAGAGGCGATGACCCGTTCCCCGTTTCCCGTCGCAAGCGCGATGCTGGCGCTTGCGGCATTCGCCGTCCTGCCCGTGCCTGCCGAGGCCGATGCCAATACCTGTGTTGCTTCCGCACCGAACGGGACGACGCTGTCCGTCCACGATCAGCCTGACACCGCGAGCGCGGTGCTCGGGGGAATCGGCGTCGGGCAATGCGGTCTGCGGGTGACAAACCAGTGTTCCGGCACCTGGTGCGTCGTGGTTTTCCAGTCCCTGAACGGCTGGGTGCAGATGCGCCATGTCACGGGCAGCCCTGTGACACCGCCCGGACTTGCCGGATATGGCTCCGGCGATAACGCGCCCCGGCAAACGCGGCTCGGCACGTTCGAGTACACCGTGATCGGCGGCACCGGTTCGGTGACAATGGCCGGTCGAACGCAACCGACGCCGGTGGATCCGGGTTCGGAGATCCGTATCCGCACACTCGCGGCCGACCGTGCCGAAGCCGTGCTGCCACGCGAAGTCACGGTCGAGCCGGTCGGCCTCCGGAAGCGGGACGGGAATGTGTGGAGCGGTCGGCTTTCTTCATGGGGCGGGATTCCGCTTCCGGTTGATGTCCACCTGGAAGATCTGGGAGCGGACCGAGCCGTGTTGCGGCTCACGACCTCGAACGCCATGGTGACGATGCGGTTGCGGATCGATCTGGCGCTGCAGGCGGCTTCCGGCGCTTCGCAGGCAGCGGTTCCGGATGCGCGCGATCCGGCTTGCCGGCAACTCGCTGAAGCGGAACGCATGATCAATGCAAGAGGTCCGACCGAGGCCGTCCAGGAATTGCGCGGCATTTACACGATCGCGGGCCTCGCCTTTCGATCGGCACCACCGGAACCGGCGCAATGCCGCCAGGCGCCCGATCTGATCGGCCGGTCGCCGGCGCTGCAGGCGTTGCTTGATGCGCCTGCCGGCGGAGGCACAGCGGGCGCGCCGGGGCAAGGCTCGGCCTGCGTCCGCGTGCGGGCGATCGCAGACGCCATGGAACGGGTACGGGATCCGCGCGTCCTGGAAGTCTTCAATTCAAGCGTTGATGCCGCCGGCATCATGGATCTTTTTGCTGCCGACGAAACGCAATGCGCCCGCCTGCTCGTGCTCCTGGAACGCGAGGGGCTCGGCGATCCGGCTTCCGTTGCAAAAAGGGCACCCGAGCCGGCCGGTGATACAAGGAGGCAAGGCGCCTGCGTCCTTCTGAGTGATCGCATGCGTCCCGTCCTGCGCGGCGGTCCCGGTCCAAGACGGTCCGGGCTGATGATGGTGCTTGCCGGCAACGGCATCGCCGACATCTCTGGCGCCACAGAGACGCAATGCGTCGCATTGTTGCGTGAGCTGGTCGCGGCCGGCGTGCTCGCCGATGACGGCATTTCCGGCCGCCTGACGGCAGCGCCGAAGACCGGGGCAGGTGGCGTGGCCGCTGTCGGGGTGTTCATCGGGCCCGATCCCGCGGATTTCATTCCGGAGAACGCCGGCACCGGCGATGGCGGCAGGGCGTCGCCGTGCCTGATGCTTGCCGATGGTCTTGTGACAGTGCTGCAATCGGATTCGGCCCGGGCATTGAACCGGATGTCGGCCATCCTGCGCGAGACCGGTATCCGTTCGATCACCGGAGAAACTCCGACGGCTTGCGCCTCGGCGCTGTCCGCGGCGCGGCAACAGGGGATCGTCCCGTGAGCGGGCGCCGGTGCCGTCTTGCCGGCCGCCTGACGGTCGGCGCGCTTGCGGTCCTTCTTGCGCTTGCGTCCGGCAAGGGCGCCGTCGCCCAAGCCGATGATCCGGCGGAGATCGACGACCTGCCGGGCTTCGGCATCTGGGGTCCGGCTTATCGGTTGCACAATATTCCTGACGGACAACGCCTTGTCCTGCGGCAGGCGCCCTCGCGGCAGGCCGATATCATCGGCAGCCTGTCCCGATCCGCATCGGAAATCCTGGTGTTGATGTGCACGCCCGAGATTGATGCGCTGACCTATGAGGACGCATCGCGAGCCGGTAAACACCGGCTGCTGGCCGGTGGCTGGTGCCGGATCGAGCATGCGGGCGTGGAAGGATATGTGCCCGGGGTCTACCTGGATCCGATCCTCGGGCGATAGCGCGTCCGAGACAGTGCCACGGTGGATCGCGCGAGCAGTCGGTCCGACGCGTTCACCCGGCTCTTTGCCTTGCCAATTCAAATATCTGATTGCTCATATGGAAATGGCTGCGGCACCCGCCTGATGCCGCAGCCATCCCGTTTCTTCTCAACGTCCACCGCTTGAGGAAAGGGGTGAACGACAATTCCGGCAGACCCCCTGCCGGAAGAGTAATCCTTAAGCCGCAGCCTGACGGCGCCGGCGGCTCATGAAGCCGAGGCCGACCAGTGCGGAGCCGAGCAGCAGCAGCGCCGGCGGCAGCGGAACAGCCGTCACCGAGATGCTGGCAACCGTGAAGTTGTCGTTGGAGCCAATGGCACCAATGCCGAACGACGTGCCGGTCCGCTGGGCCAGCGTGGTGAAGCCGCCGACCGAGGTCGGGTTCACAACATCCTCAAAGTTCACGACCCGCAGGAAGCTGTTGCCCGTAACCGAACCGAAGGCGAAGTCGTCGTTGCCGTCAACAGCGCCGAAGGTGATTTCGTCGAACACGACTTCCCGGCTGAACGTGAACACGAGCACGTCGTTGCCAAGAGAGCCATCCACCACGTCAATGTCGGGAAACCCGTCAGCGCCGAGGCCGTTCGGATCCTGATCGACGAGACGTGTGTTGAAGTTGATGTTCGACGGATTCGGATTCCCGAGAAAGTTCGACCCAAAGGTCCCCGCCGTCACAGTGACGGTGAGGTCGTCTATCGTGAATGATTTCGAGACACTGTCTGGCTCATTGGATCCAGTGAAGTTAAAAGTCACAGCGTTGGCTTGGCTAGCACCCAACGCAATACCAACTGACGCTACTAATCCCACAATTAACTTACGCATTCCTACACTCCGAATAATTGCCCCTGTTAGATATTGATAACTGGCTAACCTCACCTGAGGTGCCTGCTCTCCCCGCAGCATCAATAACCAAGTTTTAATCATAGATTCTTCTTTAGGGACACGCTTTTTTATGAAAACGAACAAAATCCTTTAACAATAGCACTTGATTTAACAATATTGCTAACTTGATTATGTTGTTGAGTAGATTGTTGCTCAAGTATACATTCAATGGGTTGCATTATGTTTTATTGGGTAGTAGCGGAGGCCTGCAGCATGTGCAGGGTAATCAATCAGCGGTTTGCACTGCGGCAATGACATCGAGAATTACGCTTTCCCAGTCGCCGGGAGTCGATTGACGGAAGAATCGCATGGACGGATACCAGGCCGAATGCGCGCCGCTCGTACCATGGTACCAATAGGGATTGGCGTCGAGCAGCACCCAGACCGGTGTGTTCAGGGATCCGGCGATATGCGCGACGGCGCTGTCGGTCATGATGACCAGATCCAGACTGTCGACGAGCGCAGCGGTCTCCGCGAAATCGTAGTCGTCGGCGTCGATGATCAGGTTGCCGATGCCCGATTCGGCAAGATCGGCCTGGGGCGGGCCCTTTTGAAGCGAGAAGAGCTGCAGCGACGGCACTTCGGTCAGCGGCAGAAAATCCGCGAGGCACGCCGCACGATGGCGGTTGTTGCCGTATGTAACGCTGCCTGACCAGATAATGCCGACACGCTTTCGGCCGGCACTGCGTTCCAGAAGCCTGTCCAAACGACCTTCCGGTGACGGTTGGCGGTGCAGACGGGCCGGCGGATAGGCCCCGGGATCGGTTATGCCAAGGCGCGCGGGAAGGGACAGGATCGGGCACCAGAGATCTGCATCGACAGGCGCATTGTCGGGGTCGACGAGCAGTGTGTCGATGCCGTCCAGAGCAGCAAAAAGGGTTTCCAACGCCGGGGGAACCCTGAGCGTCACATCGAAACCCTGTGCTTTCACGGCCGGCAGGAAACGCGCTGCCCAGATCGTGTCCCCGTAGCCTCCTTCGGCGGTCACCAGCAAATGTTGGCCGGACGCGGGCTCTCCGGTCCACGCCACCGGACCGACCGGGGGCCGATACGAAGCATCGGGCGGATGGCGCTTTTCGTAAAACGGCCAGCCGGCCGCGTAGTTACCGCGTCCGAGTTCGATCATGGCGGTTTCGAACGAAGCAGCCGCGTGATCGGGATCGTCGGCGAGGACGCTTGAAAAGGCCGCGATGGCATCGTCCCTTTGGTGGGCCCGCGCCAGGGCCACGCCGAAGAGGTAGGTCAGTGCCGGATCGGACGGCGCGTGCTCGACGGCCGATCGTGCGTAATCGACCGCCTCGGTGAATCGTCCGCGATCCAGACAGAGGAGCGTCAATTGGTGCAGCGTTTCTATGTCGGCGGGATCGAGGTCGTTGGCCCGTCGCAGGCAGGCAAGTGCCGCGACTTCCCTGTCGCAGTGCCAGTGCGTTTCGGCAAGTAAAATCCAGGCGTCGCGATGTGCGGGATCTGTCTCCACCACCGCATCGAGGAGAGCCCGGGCGGCATCCAGGTGAGCGCGTCTGAATTCGCGCAGCGCCTTGTCGAACAGGACGGCCGACAGCGGGTTTATGTCATGTGTATCGGTCATCGCACGGTCTGCCACCAATCGCTTCTGTCCCGTATTTCCGGCAGCTCGATCGCCGGCGGTTCCGTTTCTTCAGGAATGCACAGCATGTTGGGACACAGCCGTGCGGTCAGATCGTCCGGAGCTTGCGGGCCCGCAATCGGGCAGCAGTGCCAGAACGCGCGATAGCCAAGTGCAAACAGTGTCGAAATGAGTTGCGGCGACCGGTCGAACACCTCGTTCTCCAGATAGAGTACGGGACGAAACCGTTCGATTGTGCCTGCCGCTCCGATCAGGACGTCCCGCTCCATGCCCTGTACATCGGCCTTGATCAGGTCGCAGCGGTCGAGGTCCAGCGCATCGAGCGGCATAACACGCACAGGATGGCCAGCGCCCGCCTCAATCAGCGGCGCTCCCCCGAAATTGCCGGGCAGATCGAACCGCTGATCGACGGCCTTCGCCGTGCCCTCGCGCTCGCCGAGCGCCGCGTGCCAGGGTTCGACATGATCGGCGCCGTTTCGGGCTGCATTGGCGAACAACAGATCGAACAGAGGCCGCTGCGGCTCGAAGGCGATGACCCGTCCGGACGGGCCGACAAGGTGGGCGAAGTGAAGCGTGAACCATCCGACATGGGCGCCGGCATCGACAACCGTGTCTCCCGGTTCGACGATCGTGGCATACAGGTCCGCTTCCTGCGGACTAAACGTGCCGCAGACGGAAAGGGATTGTCCGATGAATGCTTCTTCGGCCGGGTAGAGCAGGGTGCCTGCGGGTGTCGCGATTTCCTCAACGACCATGTCGGGTGTGCCGGACGGCAACGATTGGATGTTGGGAGGCATCGGTTCTTTCGGCTCGGCCAAATCAAGCGCCTTTCGGAGATACATTTCATCGGCCCCGATGCGTCCGACATGCCGGTATCCGGCTCTTTCCATCGTTTGGCGGATTACCTCATCGTTGCCGTTGTTTTCTATGCTCCAGCAGTCGATCTGGAACGCGTCGAAATCGAAGCCCGCCAGGATAGATGCCTCGGCGCCTTCGACGTCGAGTGAAAGGTAGTCGATCCTTGTGTCCTCCAAAGTCTCCAGCACTTCAGATAATGTCGCGACGGGTACCTCGACGATACGCTCGCGATGGTCCGGATGCGCGCGCACAGTTTCCAGCAGGTCCGCCGGGTAGGTCTCCAGAAATCCGCTCATCTGTTTGTATCCACGCTCGATTTCCAGAAAGCGCGCCACGCCGGAGCGCTGGCCGATGGCGGTCGTCAGACACGGCGCGCAACGCGCGCGCCGCGCCGCTTCCGCCAACCGTTCCACTGGTTCGATAAGGAGGCCTTTCCAGTTTCGCACCCGCTCGAAAAACAGCGAATTGGACCCGGTCACGCCATCAAAAGCGCCGATTTCCAAAAAGACACCGTTTCGTTTGCCGCCGAAAATCTGTTCGTCGACAAATCTGTCCTGACCCGCCTGGCTGGCGAAAAGCATCAAGCTGCGCCTTTCCGTCGACGTCTTCGGTCGCGGACCGGCTCGATGGCTTTCGTGGGCACAGCAAGCAAGTCCAAGCAAAGTACCATCGTTACCGCAGAGGATTTTGGCAATCCATGTCCCCGTAGCTCCCGAATCGGAGTGGAATTCTGAATTGGTTTCATGACAAGGGCGGCATGTACGACGCAAAACTTGAGAATGGCAAATGCACAGGCGGTCCCATCTGGGCGGCGCTGATTCGATGTGTTACCGTGCAAGTTGAGGGCTGGGTGTGAAGGTGAATCTCAATAATCTTAAGTCGAGTTTGACCTTTGTGGCGGGTCGAAAGGTAAATATCGATGGCTAAATTTCCGTCCAAGTTCGGTTTTGACCCGGATGTCAAGAATCTGCGGGATCCCGGGCGTCGACCGGGCAACCAGGTCAGTATAAGCGACGAAGCGATGATCGGGGCGTTTCGAAATCCCGCGCTCAATACAATGACGTCCAATTTCGAATTCGTCACAATCGGTGCCGCAGGGCGCGACGCGGTCATGGCTACCGTTGGCGCCGGGGCCGGGAACGATGCCCTGGGCAGCCGTAAAATTGGAGGCGGAGGACGCGGCGCGGTCATGGCTACCGTTGGCGCCGGGGCCGGAAACGATGCCCTGAATCCGCATTTTCGGGGCAGGCCCATGCACACCAGGAGTGGCGGGCGCACCAACGATACCTTGAGCCCCTATTTTCGTGGCAACGTCATGGACACCATTTACGCCGGCTGGGGCAACGATACGCTGAGCCCAAGCTCGTTCCGCTCGCGTGCGACCACCATTTATGCGGGATCGACAATGGATACGGTCTATGCCGGCGGGAACAACGATACGCTGGTGGGTCTGCCGGGAAGCAAGGTATACGGTGCCGCCGGGAAAGGGGCGGGGCGTGTCGTCACCGCTACCGTGATCAATCCGGCCACACGCCGGGCGATGTCCGTCACCTATGACCGCGAAATGAACAAATATCTGGACACAAAGCTGGACCGGTGGATCAACGCGCCCGGCTGGATGAGGCTTCAGTTTCGCTGATCCCGACGACATGTCAGTCTATTCCTGACGATATCGGTATCGGTCCAGAAGCGGTGCGAAGCGCTGCTCCAGATACCGGCATTCCTCCGGTCCGAGTTCGGTGCGCCAGCGTCCGATCGCCCCGGACTGGATGTGGCGGTCGGTGATCAATGTCTCGGCATCTTCGTGCAATATTCGATACCGGTTCTTGCGCTGGCGTATCGACAATTGCCGGCCGTCCGCGACCGCCTGCATGACAGCGCGATGCCGGTCGAGACTGCTCGCTTCAAGCGCGGATGAAATCGCTTCGATGCCCCGCTCCAAACCGAGTTCAGATGCCATGCGCGAAACCACCTGAACCGGATGTGTCACGAGGGTCTCGTACCGGATGAGCAGCCAGCCCGTCTCGGCGCCGGTTACTTCAAAGACCGAATAGCACTCGATGATCTCCGATGCCGCCTCGTCAAGGGAAAGGTCATGCATTTTCATCATCGACACACACGCGTCGCGCGGGTCCCGGTAATTCAGGAACCCGGCAACATCGTTGTGCTGCCGAACGAGCGCCGAGGTCGCAGGGTCCCAGCTATGGGTGTGCACGATTGCCGGAATGGCCCGGGTGTGAGCTTCGCGAACAAGCTGATTGACCGTCGGGAACAGTTCGGGACCGTGCGGATTGGCCTGGACGACCGGACCGCCGATCAGATTGCGGATGATCGCGTTGACATAGACCGTGCCGGACCGCGGCACCCCGGCATTGAAGATGATCATGGGCCGCCTGCGCCTCGCCGATCGACCTGGACGAGGTCGTATTTCACGAGCCAGAGAATGCAGCGTTCCAGAAGATCGGCCGGCATGTCCAGCCGTTCGCGGAGGTGCGAAAGCGGCAGCGGTCCGCTCTTGACAAGCTCGGCCTGTATCTCCGCCAACAGATCCGGTGGGGCCACGCTGAAGCCGACATGGTCGTCGCCGGTCAGGTGCATCAGGTCGGCGATGCGCTCGGCAGTGACGGCCCTTTCCGCATTGAGGTCCGTATCGGGTTTCAGGTGTGCGGTCGCGTAATGGCCGTAGCTTGCGAAGGGATCGAGGACAGCCGGATGGCATGCCGTCGATAGGACGCCACCTTCCCGCCGGCGCCGCGCGGCAAGTTCGGCCCACAGGGCGCGGTAACGCGGGAGCAGTGCGGACCAGTCATATTCGGTTGAGGCGCGCTGCCGGCCGGCGCTGCCGAGTGCCCGCGCCTTTTCGGGCTCGGCGATAAGGGCGGCGAGCGCTTCGGCCAATGCCCGGACGTCGATTGCCGTGCGCTGTTGGACCTGTCCGAGAAACTGCAGGTAGGTGTCGGTGCCGTCGTCATGGCGTTCCGCGATTTCGATGCCCCCGCCGGGCGCGGCCATGAGGGTCGGCACGGTGATCCCGGTGACGCCGTCGACGACCGTGTCCCGGTGGCCGTCCCAGTCCGAACAAATAACGGGCAGGCCTGCAGCCATCGCCTCCAGAATGGCAAGCCCGAAGGTTTCCTGGATGTTGTCGACGGGCATGACAAAGATGTCGGCGGCAGCACGGACACCCTGGACGGTCTCGGAATCGGTGCCGTCGATGAAGGTCGTCGCGACGGACGGTGCCAAAACGGTTGCCGCGCGCCGATACACGCTTTCCGATTCCGGGCTGTCGAACCAACCCGTCGCAACAAGACGGATTTGTGACCTGGTCGCCTTTGCCGCTAGTTCCAGCGCCTTCATCAAGGGCGCTGGCTGCAGTTTTTCCAGTGCAGACAGGCGGCCCAGGGTCATCACCACGGAGTCACCGTCTCCAATCCCCAGCCGATCGCGCCAGCGGTCGCGTAACCCGGCAGGCGCAACGAATGCATCGGCATGGAGGCCGAGTGGCAGGATCGGCAGGCTCAAGTCCGGTCGGGCGGTGGCGCCGCGTTCCCGCGCCAGATAGTCATGTGCCGCGTCGAAATGGTTTTCCACGACCTGTCGCGCCGCCCGGGACGTGCAGATCACGGCGTCCCAGGCCGTCGTGGGCGCCAGGTACAGGTCGAACAGGGCGTGGGCCATGCGCCCTGTCGCGAGCGTATGCGTGATGCCGCAGAGGGAATAGGCGGTCCGGCCGCGGCGTGCCCGCTGCCATGCCATGTCGCCGATACCGGGACCGGGCAGCATAACGGCGTCCAAACCGCCCAGCGTCTCAGACGCTGCCATGAGATGGCTTTTTGTCTGACGGCCAGGTGCCAGGCTCTCGACCAGATAGCGGAAGTCTTCCGTATGGGACGGATCGTCGACGACACAATGGATCGGGTCGGTCATGGTGTCCCGTGCCAACGCGGCAAGCATGTTGCTGCCGGCCGCCCTTCGGCCGATGATGTCCGCGCCCGGTCGCTGCACGGCATCGGGATGGTGGTAAAGGCCGACGGGCACTGGGTTCCGTCCTTATTCCGATTTAGTCATCTTAAACATCCGGCATAAAGATCGAAGATGAAACGAAAAAAGATGCCTGTTGCCAAAGGTTTGTGATGTCATGTGCATCCGGTGTATCCATCGCATCTTCTGAGGCGCCCTATTGGCCATGACCGGCGGGGATGATCTGTATGGACTACGCAACCGGCCGGACTCATGTGCTCGATCTGTTGCCGAAGGGCGATGTGGGCGCCGAAATCGGCGTCTGGCAGGGCGGGTTTACCGACCGCATTCTGGCGCATGCCCGCCCGTGGCGTCTCTACGCGGTCGATCCCTGGGTGCTGAGCACCGATCCGCTTCATCGGGATGCGTGGTACGGCGCGGCATCCGGTGTGGATATGGACGCCGTCTATGCCGGTTTTGTTCGGGATTTCGACGCGGACATCGCATCGGGGGTGCTGCAGGTCGTAAGGGAAAAGTCGGCGACTGCGCTTGGCCGTTTCGAGCCGGGCTCACTGGGCTTCGTCTACATCGATGGCGATCACACCTATGACGCCGTCCGACGGGATCTGGACCTCAGTCTCGCGGCCTGCCGCGTCGGCGGGCTCATCTGCCTCGATGATCATTGTCCGGGAAAATGGTGGGGCGACAGCATCCTGCGTGCCGCGGCCGCGTTTCTTCAGGCGCATGAGGATCGTTGCACGGTGCGGTTCAGCGGCGGCGCCCAATTGGTCATCGAAGTCACGATGGGGCCCGACGGCGGGAAAGGTCGGACAATCGCCGAACGTCAGGGCTGACCCGAAGGAGCTTCGACGCTGTAGCCGAGATCCTCGACCGCTCCCGCATAGGGCCGCAGCCCCGCGGCGAAGGCCTGTCTTTGCCCATCGTCCAGCGATTGCAACTGCGTGCGGTTGCGGTCTTCGACACCGTCGATCCGGTCCGTTTCCGGTGGTGCGAGACCGGGGCAATCCACAGCAATGTCGGTCAGGGTCTGCAGGGGGGTCGCCACCAACCTCTCGTAGCGCACCGTATGGACGGCGAGGTCGCCGAGGTCGTGCAGCATGGTCATGCGTTTGCCGCAGACATCGCCAAGAAGCGCCCAATACTGCTCTCTTGATGTCACAACATGCTTCATGCCGGGCGCCCAGTCGGCGAATATCGTCTCGCTTGGATAGCGTGTCCATCCTTCGCACACGGCGAACGGATCGCGCACCAGCCGGACGAGTGTCTGCGGCATGTCGGCAAAGGCCGTCATGAGGCGTCGCATGCGACACAGGTTCGGCGGTGATTTTTCGAGCACACTGCCGGCAAGGGCCTTTTCCCGAACACGATCAAGCCAGATGCGGCGGACGCCATCCAAGGCGGGCGGCCAGTCGGGATCCCAGCGGCTTCCCGGCCGTGTGAGGTCCGGAACAAGCCATTGTGCCTCCGCCCGGGGAGCCAATTGTCCGGCGCCGCAATGCCGGCACAGGAGATCCGCCAGGAGGGTCGATCCGGAGCCGGGAAGCGTGGCGAGGAAGAGCCAGTGCACCGGCCCGTCAGAGGATTCCAGGGCCATGGTTGAGGCTTTCGTGCCAAGTGAGGCGGGGCCGCTTCATCCCGTCTCCGTTCCGGTTTCGGTCAGGTCCGGAAAGTCTTCCGTCATACGGTCGCGATACCTGCCCCGATAGAAGTGCGGCCCGATATGGGGGACCACGGTCTCGACATCCAGCCAGATCGTACCGCCGCATCCGACGACCCAGCGATGGCAAAAGCTTTGATCCTCGGCGTAGTGCAGTCCACCGTCTGCGGATCCGATATGGCTGAAGAAATCGTGCCAGTCGAGATCCTTGTAGCCGGGCAACCGGCCCATCGTCGGATAGGCTTTCGCAACACCGCGCGCGGCCATTGTCTCCGGCACCTTCCTGCTGATCAGCGCAAGACCCGGACCGACCGCCGGCACGGTGATGAAGCCGTCGCGGCGGTCCGGTCGCCATTCGGTCCCGTCGAAACCGCTCGTCTGGTGTGTGTAATCGAACGATTTCGAGACCATAACATGAAGCGGAATGCGTTCGTCGTCCGGTCGCTTGGTCTCTGCGTCGAGACGGTTCTGCAGATCCGGCCAGTCATAATATTTCTGCGGATAGGCGACGGCGGTAAAATCCTCACTATGGGCGAGCAGCCGCCAAAAGGCGGCCGGTTCGAACACCATGTCGCTGTCCACCATCAGGAAATGCGAGAAGGTCCGCTCGGTGAGAAACCGGCTCATCAGTTTGTTGCGTCCCATAACGACGTCCGGTCCCTGGTGGGTGACGAAGGCGAAGGGCGCGCCGCGTTCCTGCAGGCTCTGCGTGAGGGCGATGAGAGACTGGCACGTGGCGGTCGCCATCGTGCCCGGCGTGATCATGCCGATCATCAGAGTGACGGCCGATGCCGCCGCAGGATCAGGTGCCATGGATCTGCCCGGCTCGGTGTGCGGGAAACCGGCTGATTGCGGCAATCGGGGCGATTGGTCTCATCGGCGCACAGGTTCAAGAAGGCGCGCGGGGCGCCGTTTTTCCGCGGCTTCGAACAGCGAGAACGTCTGGTCGACCAGGTTGACCACGCCGCCGATCGCATCGAGATAGGCCTGCAACTCGGGAGTAAGCGCGGCCTCGACCATCTGAATCGGTCGGGACGGAGACGACACCTCGAATTGCAGATAAAACAGCGGGTCGCCCCGTTTCAGCGTAAGGGGCCGGTCGGTTTCATGCCATTCGAATGCCCAGGACAGGGTGCGCGGCCAGACGTTGATCGGAAAACGTCCGCCGATCATCAGGCCGGGCAGGGGGTCGGCAGGTCGGTGGAAAAAGGGCGGGAGCTGGGCCATGAAAACCGGTTCGTCGGCCAGGAAGATGTAGGGCAGGCGCAATTGCAGGATCGGTCTGTCCGGATGGCGCCATTCGTCCTGCGGGCTGACGATGATGAAATGATCGAGTGCTGTGTTGCGAACGGGGCTCCTCGATCCGAGGGCATTGCGAACGCCCGGAGCGCCCAGATCGCTGAGGGTGTATTCGAGAACCAGGTCCAACGGGCATTTGACTTCGAACAACCGGTTGTCGAGACCGAGAACGGCCGGACACGCGGCGGCCGATTTCGGGTGCACGGGCTTTTGATGCCGGGTGCGCAGGCGGGCCGGCGGATCGAAAAGAATGCTGGCCCGTTGTTCGGCTAGGAGCCAACCGACGGAAACCGGACCGGATGCGTCGGTCGCCGGCGCTTCAAGGGAGACGGACCATCCGAGTGACGTGGCCGGCCGGTGAGTGTTTGTCGCAACTGGATCCTGGTCGCTCAAGTCATCTTCCCCGCTTTGCGCCCTTTGCTTCGGCCACATTACGGTCGGAACGCTGAAATGACTACTGTGGAGCTGTCAGGCCAATATATCTGGACAATTCGCGTCCGAGTTACGGACCCGAACACTTGCCAGCGGCACATATTATTCTCGGATCACTCTCCCGGTATGCTTTGGTCGCGGGCAACAATGTTCCGCCACAGTGGCGCTCCCTCGAACACGCCGGGTTCGCAAGCCCGACCGGGCGCCGGGCGGTCAGCCCGCCCCGTCGGAGGCCTGCGGCCGTGAGACAAAAAATGGTGCGGACGGCGGGACTCGAACCCGCACAGAGCATGCTCCGAGGGATTTTAAGTCCCTTGTGTCTACCAATTCCACCACGTCCGCATAACGCACCGACCGGCACCGACAAGACGAAGTCCCGGTCCGGTCGCTCGGTCCCGTGACCTTGCCATGCTTCTCATGTCCCGTTTGAAAGGATGCGCAATGGCCGCCACGTTTCCTGAAAGAAACGCATGCCCCAGCCGCCGATCGATTGCAACCATATCGAAGGTACCCGCGATAAGGGCGGGTATATGTTTTGCTGGAGATCTCGGAGCGAACCATCCAGCCTCCCTATCAGAACGGTGTGCCGCATCCGAAGGCGACCTTGTTTTACCGGATACGCCGTTTGACGAGCTTGGCGAGAACACTTCCGGCGGGCAGGGGCCGTCCTTGCGATGCCGCGACTATGCCGATTTGATGGGGACCGGCGTTCGGGATAATGCCATCGCGAACGCCGCCCGCCAGCCGATGCTCGCGCGCGGTGCGCGTGCCGATTTCGGAAATTGACTCATGCTTCACGATACCCAACCCGGGACCCTTGCGACGCTGCCCTTCAGTGCAGACGAATATGCGGCCCGCATCGCCCGGACCCGTTCTGCCATGCAGGACCGGGGCGTCGATGTGCTTATCGTCTCCGACCCTTCCAACATGGCCTGGCTGACCGGCTATGACGGCTGGTCGTTCTATGTTCATCAGGCCGTCCTTCTCGGTCTGGACGGGGATCCGGTCTGGTTCGGGCGGGGGCAGGACGCCAACGGCGCGCGGCGCACCGTGTTCATGGGCGAGGCCGATATCGTCGGTTATCCAGACCATTATGTGCAGTCCACCGAACGCCATCCGATGCAATTGCTGGCCGCGGAGATCGCAAGGCGCTGGGGCGAGGCGACCCGGGTCGGCGTTGAGATGGACAATTACTGGTTCTCCGCTCAGGCCTTCGCCACCCTCCAGAAGGCGTTGCCCGATATCCGCTTCCCCGACACAACCGGCCTCGTCAACTGGCAAAGGGCGGTGAAATCTCCGGCGGAGATCGGTTTCATGCGCAATGCGGCGAGGCTGGTCGAGCGCATGCATCAGGTGATTTTCGAAAAAGCCGAACCGGGTTACCGCAAATGCGATCTGGTGGCGGATATCTATGCCGCAGGCCTGCGCTACGACGCGGCGCTCGGCTTTGGCGGCGATTATCCGGCCCTGGTGCCCCTGTTGCCTTCGGGCGCCGATGCGTCCGCTCCGCATCTGACCTGGGACGACGTGCCGCTGCAGGCCGGGGAAGGCACGTTCTTTGAGATTGCCGGCGTCTACAAGCGCTATCACTGTCCGCTCTCGCGTACGGTCTTTCTGGGCCGGCCGACCCAAACCTTCCTCGACGCGGAAGCCGCGGTTCTGGAGGGGCTGGAGGCCGGGCTTGAAGCGGCAAGGGCCGGCAATGTGTGCGAAGACATTGCCAATGCGTTTTTTGCGGTCCTGAACCGGCATGGCATCGTCAAGGACAACCGGACGGGCTATTCAATCGGCCTGTCCTACCCGCCCGACTGGGGCGAGCGCACGATGTCGCTGCGCTCCGGCGACCGGACGGTGCTGCAGGCGGGCATGACCTTCCACTTCATGACCGGTCTGTGGATGGACACCTGGGGGTTCGAGATCACCGAAAGCATCGTAATCGGCGAGACCGGACCGGAATGCCTTGCCAGCGTTCCGCGCAAGCTGATGGTCAAGGACTGATGCGTGCCGGCCTGTCCGATGACGCCGAGGATACCGCTCGACGCTGACGGCCAGGATCACGGCTTCCTGCGCCTGCCTCACAAGTGCAACGCTTCGGCGTGCGGGTCGGTGTCGATCCCGCTCGCCGTCATCCGGAGCATACAAGGACCGAAGGCCCTGCACGGTCGCATGGCCCTCACTGCGGCGCATCCTTGCTCCAGACTTCGCGCAGGAGCGTGATTTCGATCAGGCGCTCGCGGAAGATCCGCTTTGTCCGATCCGAGCCGAAACGCTCGACCAAAGTTCGAGCGTCGTCGCGCCGGCTTTCTTCGTTCCGCCAGTTGCGTGCGACCTCATAGAGGAAGAGCTGGCGGATGTCCGGTGCGTTGATCAATTCGATGACGGCGCTGACCTCGTCGAGGCCGCCGATCGCATGGGCCCGGAAACTCAGCCGGTAGACGAGATCACTGCGGCGTGCACCGTCATCGCGGACCTTGTCGGCCTCGCGGATTGTCTCGTGCAGAAGCGCGCGGCCGGTCTCGGGCTGTCCGGTTTCGATCATGCCAAGTGCGAGATCGGTCAGGGCGAGGATCCTTTGATCCAAGGACTCGATGCGGTGTGCAAGGCGCGTCCCCGTCTCGAACGCGCCGAGCTTGACGGCCGTCTTGAGGATTGCTTCCCGCGTGCGATCCGCCATGGCTTCAAACGCGCCGACTTTGCTTGCCGCTTCCGCGACGTCTTCGAAAATGGCGTTTGCCTGGTCTGTTGTCCTTTCCTTCTGACCGAGCGCCCAGGCCAGGTTCATCAGTCCCTGAACGCGCATCGCCGGGTGATCGATGGAGCGCATCAGCTTTTCGGCATGCTCGTATTGTTCGCCGATCGAGAAATGCGTCGCGAGAACCCGCAGCGTCTCACCGCGTCGCTTGGAATCCTCGATTGCGGCTGCGATCTCATGGGCCTGATCGCGCAACGGTATCTCGGTCTTCGAAAGGCGCGCGACAATGAAAGCGAGTTCCTTGTCGCGCTGTACGGGGTCGTCGATCGCACGGGCCAGAGAAAGGCTTTCCTGGAACAGATCCTCGGCCCTGGCGATATCGCCTTGTCGCCTGCATCGACTTGCGATGAAGGTCAGGAGATTGATCCGGGCCTTTACATCCTCCATTTTTGCAATGCCCTTGAGGGCCAATTCGACCTGGCCGGCCTCGGCCAGGCGCGCATTGAGTTCGTTTTGCACCCGCAGTCGCCATTTTTCGTCGATATCGGCTCGGTCCAGGTCCGCCGCGGCCCGTTGGAACAAGGCGATCGCCGCGTCCGCGTTCTTTTGTATGGCCAGGGCAAGAGCGAGTTGGCTGTAACCGCGGATCCGATCGACGGGTGCGGAGACCCGACCCATTGCGTCGATCGTGCGCTCAATCAGTTTCGGGCTGGGTTTGCCGCTCAGGACGCGGCCCAGGACGATGACCCTCATCGTCGGGTCCTCGACCTGTGCCGCCAGATCGATGATCCGGTCTCTCTTGTTCTGCCGGAGCAGGATCTCGGCCATGGCGCCGAGGGCGCCGTCGCGAATGGCAGGCGTCTTTATAGCCCGTAAGACCGCTTGGGCAGCGGCTTCGTCGCCGTTTCCCATTGCGGTTCGGACGATTTCCAGGCGTACGTTGTCCGTGCTGCGGTCATCGTCGAGCGTATTCATCAGCCGCCGTGCCTCATCGAACCGGCCCAGGATCGCATGGCGTACCGCAAGGCGCTCGATCGCGCCGGCGCGTTGGTCGTTCGGCAGATGGGTCGCCAGACGCTCCGCCTGCGCCAGGCGCGGCGTTTGCGACAGCATGTTGGCGATGCGCGAAACGTGGTCGCTTTCCGATGCGATTTCAGGGCGCACGGCAAGATCGGAAAGCAGGCTTTCGACAATGACGTCCGCACAGCCGGAAACCGGGTCGTTCAGGCAGTCTTCCAGTTTTGACTGAAGGGCCGAAGCGGGGGTGGCGGCGAACACGATGGACGTGAGAACACCGCCCAGCACATACGATCTCAAAATCATTTCCGTTCCTTAGGCAGACTCTGTTGCGTAAAGCCCTGTTCCAAATGGGTTTTCGACGCCAAACCCCGCGTCACCGACCATTGCGTTGCTATGCACCGCGATTAACCGGGGGGCCTTGAAACAGGCGCGGACAACAGATGGAGATCCGTGCCGAACCGAAGAACCGGGACGGATGCATGACGGTCGTGCAGAAATACAGAAACGCCTGGCCGCCGACGTCAGGCGGTATAGGTGTTCGGACAAACAGGGGAAGCATCGGACTGCGTTCGGCATGTCGCTACTGGAAGACGGGAAGACGCCTGTGATAGTCTTTCCGGATGCATCGTTCCGTCCGACATAAATCCGCGATCCCCGGTATCGACGTCATATCCATTTGCTCGGATTGCAGCTTTCCGCGTCACACCCATGATGAATTCGGGTTCGGCTATATCGTCGACGGCGGCCAGGAGAGCTGGAGCGGACGGGGGCTCGTCGAGGCTTCGGCGGGCGACGTCATCACGGTCAATCCGGGTGAAGTGCATGACGGGTTGGGGTCCAAGGGCCGGCCCCGGCACTGGCATATGGCGTTTCTCTCGCCGGATGTCGTTGCCGATTATGCCGGTTGGCCGTTATCGCAGATCGAGTTCCGCGACCCGGTTTTTCGCCGGGCCGGCATGAGCCGGCTGGTCGTTTCGGCCATTGAGACGCTTGCCGGCGACCATGCCGATCCGGCCCGTATCGAGGAATCGGTCACGCTTGTCCTGGGCAGTCTTGTGAATGAAACCGTGGCCGAAGCCGTGCCGCCTAAGCTCTCCGCGGCGGTCTGCGCTGTCATGGACCGGATGCGTGACGAATGGTTCGAGCCCCTGTCGCTGGATGACTTTGCCCGCACGGCAGGGATGAGCAAGTTCCAGATCCTGAGAACCTTTTCCAAGGAAGTCGGGATCACACCCCATGCCTATCTGACACAGCATCGCGTCAAGCAGGCGCGGCGGCTTATCCTTGAGGGCGTTCCGATTGCAGAGGCCGCGGTCGCATCCGGATTTGCAGACCAGAGCCATTTGACACGCGCCTACTCACGGCAATTCGGTTTGACGCCAGGACGTGACCGGAACCCCAAGTCTGCTTGACCCTGCAATTTCCTTCAATCCGCTTCCGTCAGATCCCGCCATACTATTGGCGAAACACTTGATTTGCGGAGGCTGTGGTGCGTTTTTCCTATTCCCCTTTCATGCAGGAAACCTTTCCCGAAAGGGCCGCCGGGATCCTGACACTTGGTGCGGTCAGCGATGAGCCCGATGTTTCGCACGCCGCACAACCGTTTCTCGACAGGGCCCGTCAAAGACTGGCGGAACAGTCCGAGGGCGCGTTTCCCGAAATCCAGGCCTGGCGGCGTGCCTATGCCATTATGGGACTGAAACCGACGCAGTACCGGTGTGCCGCGGAAGCACTGCTTCGGCGTTTTCGCAAGGACGGTTCATTGCCCTCGATCCACCCGCTCGTCGATCTCTGCAATGCCGTCTCTCTCGCCAACGCGGTTCCCATCGCCGTATTCGACCGCGACAAGATCGAAGGAAATCTGACCGTTCGCCAAGCAGACGGAAGCGAAACCTATCTGGCTTTTTCCGGTGACACGGAAACGCCGGACGTGAATGAAGTGATTTTTGCCGACGCCGCCGGTCACGCCCATGCGAGACGATGGGCGAACCGGCAGAGCCGTCATTCAGCCGTTTCGCGCCAGACCCGGCGGGCGCTGATCGTCGCCGAAGCGCTGCATGCCGATGCCGCTGAGGATGTCGCGCGTCTCGTAGGTGATCTTGGCGAAGCGTTCGCGACAACCTTTGGCGAGCGGCCCGACAGCACATTGCTTCTGTCTCCCGATGCCTTTTTCGATTCCGCGGACGATGGGGAGCGCAACGATGTGGGCTGAATTCCTGTTGACGTCCCTGATTGTCGTGCTCCTGCCGGGAACCGGGGTCATCTATACGATCGGCATCGGCCTGACACGCGGCCCGTTGGCCAGTATTGCGGCCGCTGCCGGATGCACGACCGGCATCCTGCCGCATATGGCAGCGGCGATTTTCGGCGTTGCGGCCCTTTTGCACACCAGCGCGCTGATCTTCAATGCGTTCAAGATCGCCGGTCTTGTCTACCTGCTGTATCTGGCGTGGTCGATTCTGCAGGCGCAAGGGCCGCTCCAAATCGCGGCGCAACCCGAACAAAAGCCGCTTGGCCGTGTGGCGCTGACAGGCTTCCTGATCAACATCCTGAATCCGAAGCTTTCGATTTTCTTTCTTGCGTTCCTTCCGCAATTCGTGACGAGCGGTGAAACGGGGGCGCTGATGCTGATGATCGCATTGAGCGCGATCTTTATGGGCATCACCTTTGTCGTGTTCGTCGGTTACGGCGTGTTTGCCGCGCGGATCCGGTCGCACGTCACATCGCGGCCGAATGTCATGGCCTGGATCAGGCGCGGGTTTGCAGCCGCCTTTGCCGCGTTCGGCGCCCGGTTGATGTTCGAAGCTGCTTAGGAGGCTGGGCGCCAGGCCTTCGATCAAGCTGGTCGCGCCTGGACGGTGCATAAGCGACGTGGTTTCTTGACGCCTTCGAGACGCCCACGCTAGACGATGGCCGTTCACAAGCCGGCCGGACCTGTAGGACCGGTACGATCGCCCGCTTATTCAAAGGATCCGTCCGCCATGGCCTTCGACCGGTCCATCAAGATCGCGCCTTCCATCCTGTCCGCCGATTTTGCGGATTTCGGGCGCGAGATCGCCGCCGTGGAGGCTGAGGGCGCCGACTGGGTGCATGTCGACGTCATGGACGGACATTTTGTTCCGCAAATCACGTTCGGACCGCAGACCTGCAAGGCCATCCGGCCGCATATCCGGACCGTCATGGACGTGCATCTGATGATCGCGCCGGTCGATCCGCATCTGAAGGCCTTCGCCGAGGCGGGCGCCGACATCCTGACCGCCCACGTGGAAGCCGGCCCGCATCTCGACCGCACCTTGCAGGCGATCCGCGATTTCGGCTGCCGGGCCGGGGTCGCGCTCAACCCGTCGACGCCGCCGGAAGCGATCGAATTCGTTCTCGATCGCATCGATCTGGTCTGCGTCATGACGGTCAATCCGGGCTATGGCGGTCAATCGTTCCTTTCCAGCCAGATCGAAAAGATCCGACGGCTCAGGGCTATGATCGGCGACCGGCCGATCCATATCGAAATCGACGGCGGCGTGTCGCCGGCGACCGCGCCGCTCGTGGCAGCGGCCGGTGCCGACGTCCTGGTGGCCGGCTCCGCCGTCTTCAAGGGCGGGTCGGTGGCCGCGCCGGGCGCCTATGGCGACAACATCCGGTCGATCCGCGCGGCTGCCGAATCGGCACAGCTTGCCGCCTGATGAAAGCCATCGTCTTCGATCTGGACGGAACGCTCGTTGACAGCGCACCGGACATGCACCACGCCGCGTCGCGCATGCTGGCCGAACGCGGCCTGCCGGACGTGTCGCTGGCCCAGGTGGTTTCGTTCATCGGCAACGGCGTCCCGAAACTCGTCGAACGCTGTCTCGATGCGGTCGGAGTCGATGCCGACGACGCCTTCCGCTCTGAAGCGGTTGCGCGTTTCCGTTCGCTTTACGCCGATGAACCGACGGAACGGACGCGGCCCTATCCGGGCGTTGCGGACCTCCTTGAGGATCTGCGGACAAAAGGGCGTACGCTTGGCATCTGCACGAACAAGCCGGTGGACCTTGCGCACGAGGTGCTGCAACGGCTCGGGCTGGCGCCGGTCTTTGACTGCGTCGTCGGGGGTGGATCGGTTGCCGCGCTCAAACCCGATCCGGCACCTTTGTCCTTCTGCCTCAAGGGCCTGACCGTACCAGCCGGGGACGCGTTGTTTGTCGGCGACAGTGAAACCGATGCCGCGACCGCGAAGGCGGCCGATGTTCGCTTTGCTCTCTATTCCGGCGGCTATCGAAAGAGCCCGGTCGAGGCGTTCGACGGTGCGTTCGTCTTCGACGACTTCGCTGCGCTCGGGGTCTGGATCGACGGCTGTTAACCCGCCGGTTCCTGTGCGATCGGCGGTTGGAAGGACAGGCCCATATCCCAGGGAAAGTAAATCCAGGTGTCCTGGGACACTTCGGTGATGAACGTATCGACGAGGGGCCGGCCCTTCGGCTTGGCATAGACCGTCGCAAAATGCGCCTTCGGCAGCATGTCGCGCACGACCCGGGCGGTCGACCCGGTGTCCACGAGATCGTCGATGATCAGAATTCCGGCGCCGTCACCGCCGGCCAGGTCGATCAGTTTGTGATCGACCGGCTTCAGGACCTTCAGGTCGCCCTGGTCGCGGTAATCGTGATAGGAGGCGACGCAGACGGTTTCGATCAGCCGGATGTCGAGTTCGCGCGACACGATTGCCGCCGGCACCAGGCCGCCGCGGGTGATGCAGACGATCGCCTGCCATTGGCCTTGGCCGGACAGACGCCAGGCGAGTGCCCTTGCATCGCGGTGAAACTGATCCCAGGAAACGGGGAAGGCTTTCTGCGGGCTGGCGGTCGGGGTCATCGGAGTCTCTTTGTCATCGCGGAGATTGGGGCAGATCGGGCCGGCTCTACATATCCGGCTTGAGGCTGGCGGCGAGCTGACGGACTTCTTCGGCAGCGGCCGCTGCCGCTGCGCCGTCGCGACTGCGCACGATCAGGCGCGTGCCGTATCCGTCGGCATCCATGAAGGGATAGGACCCGATCATGACGCCGTCACGGGCGGCTTCGATCTTGCCGAGCCCTTCCGCGAGCAGGCTTTCGGGAATCCGCGCTTCGACGGTTTCAGACAGCATTTTCCGGCCGGTCTTCAGCATCGGAGCAATACCGTCCAGCATGCCCTGCATGATGGAGGGAATGCCGGCCATGACATAGACATTGCCGATGCAAAAACCCGGCGCGCCGGAAACCGGATTGTGCACCAGATGCCCGCCGTCCGGAATCCGCGCCATGCGCAGCCGCGCCGCGTTGAGCTGATCGTCGGTGTAGCGCTGCTTCAGGATCGCGACCGCTTCGGGATGGTGGTCGATGCCGACGCCGAAGGCCTTGGCGACGGAATCCGCGGTGATGTCGTCATGGGTCGGGCCGATGCCGCCGGTCGTGAAGACATAGGTGTAGGCGTGGCGCAGCGCGTTGATCGCCTCGACAATGCGGGTCTCGACATCCGGCACGATGCGCACCTCGGTAAGGTCGATGCCGATCGCCGTCAGGTATTCGGCGATGTAGCCGATGTTGCGGTCTTTCGTGCGGCCGGACAGGATTTCGTCGCCGATGATGATGAGCCCGGCCGTGATCACCTCGTCGGGCGACACGGTCGGGTTTGTTTCGGATGTATTCGGGGGCGAAGACATGGGATAATCCTGAGGTTGTCGCGAGGTAGCGCAGCTTGCCGGCGATCTCAAGACAGGGGCGGGGGTTTCCACCCGTATATCCAGGAAAGACCGGAAAGCAGGCGGCCGGCAGGCAGGGCCGACAGGGTCATGTTGCGCGCAAACGCCGCCGCGCCGGACATGTGATAGATACGACCGTTGCGGGCGGCAAGATCAACCAGCGAGCGGGTGCGTTTCGCACGGAGCTTCTGGAAGGATTCTGCGGCGGATACGGGATTTCCGGCTTTGGCCAGACAGGCAGCCAGAACGGCGGCGTCCTCGATTGCCATCGCAGCGCCTTGCGCCATGAAAGGCAACGTCGCGTGCCAGGCATCTCCGACCAGCACGACCGGCCGGTCGGCCGGGTAGCGGTCGGGCCGGCTGCTGTAGAGCGGCCAGCGCCTCCACGATCGCACCGTTGCGATGGCAGCTCGCGCAGGATCGGCCCATTCGCCGAACACCGCATCAAGCGCAACGCGGTCCGCAGCCGCGTCCCAGCTTTTTTCCGCCATCGGCTCGGACAAGACGGCCACCAGATTGACCAGGGCCCGGTCGCGCAGCGGGTAATGCACGAGATGCGCCTTCGGTCCCATCCACAGACCGATCGACGCCCAGTCCGCGTCGGGCAGCGCGGCGGTCTCGACCGTCGCTCTCCAGGCGGTGCGCCCGGTCGGCACGGCCGCAGGCAATCCGAGCGTTTCAGTCCGGATCGTGGACCAGACGCCGTCCGCGCCGATCAGAAGGCCGCCCTGAAAACGGCGTCCGTCCGCGGCCCCGACCTTGACGCCCGCCGGCCCGAACTGAACATCGGTGACATCGGTCGAGACGACGAGCGAAATCAGCGGGGATCCGGCGGCCGCGTCGACCAGGACCTGGAGCAGGTCGGCGCGATGAACGACCCGGTAGGGACGGGAGAACCGGGATCGGCAGAAGCGGCCGATCGGCAAAGTGGCCAGCTTCGTGCCCGTCGTGGCGGTCCGCATGACGATGTGTTCAGGGACGACAGCAACCCGATCAAGCGCATCCGTCAGGCCCAATCGGTCGAGCACAGAAGCGGCGTTCGGGGAGATCTGCAGTCCGGCGCCGACTTCGGAAAACACCGCCGCGCGTTCCAGAACGATGGACGCCCGTCCCGTATCGGCGAGAGCCAAGGCGGTCGTCAGGCCGGCTATGCCGCCGCCGACGATCAGGACCGGATCCATACCGTCTCTTCTTCAGAGCGGCGCGTGGTCAGGCCGCTTTCGGTTTCCAGACGCAGGTTTCAGGGCGCGCCTCGTCGCTCGAGAGTTCCGGATTGTAGACATACAGCGTCGAACAATACGGACACACGATTTCACTGTCCTTGCCCATGTCGAGAAACACATGTGGATGATCGAAAGGTGGCGTCGCGCCGATGCACATGAATTTCCGGGTACCGATTTCGATTTTTGCCGAACCGGAATCGTTGTGGAAGTGCGGAATGCTGGCGTCGGCCATGACGACTGTCCTTGGGTGTCTTATCGAAAGCGGGGCGCATCGATGCAATGGGCTACCCTTAGCCGAAGGCCGGGCGGTTCGCAAACCACGCGCCGTTGGCGTGCGCAGAAGGTGGGCCTGGCCGCACCGTCGCTGCGGTACCAGGGGGCAGGATGCCGGCCGATTTTCGAATCGCCCATTGACCTGCGGCCTCCGGGCAGTGAATATGGAATTTCCATCCTTCACCTTTACGTAAACGTCATATGAAAACCTTCCTTTCCGACGGCATCACGCTTGCATACCGGGACGAGGGGCAGGGGGAGCCGATCCTGCTGATTCACGGCTTCGCCTCCTCAAGCCATATGAACTGGGTCTATCCGAGTTGGTTCCGCACGTTGACGGAAGCCGGGCGACGGGTGATCGCGATCGACAATCGCGGCCATGGTGAAAGCGAGAAACTCTACGACACCGCGCTCTATCCCGCGCCGCTGATGGCCGGCGATGCCGCACGGTTGCTGGATCATCTCGAGATTCCGCGCGCCGATGTGATGGGCTATTCGATGGGCGCGCGGATTTCGGCGTTTCTGTGCCTTCAGGCGCCGGACAAGGTGCGTTCGGTCGTGTTCGGCGGGCTTGGCATGGGCATGGTCGAAGGGGTCGGAGCACCGGAACCGATCGCTCTGGCGCTCGAAGCCCCGTCGCTGGAATCGGTCACCCATCCGGTCGGTCGGGCGTTCCGGCAGTTTGCGGAAAATACGAAGAGCGATCTGAAAGCGCTCGCGACCTGCATGCGGGCCTCGCGTCAGACGATCTCGGCCGATGACGTCGCCCGCATCGACAGGCCGGCCCTTGTCGCAGTCGGCACACGGGACGAGATCGCGGGATCGGCCGCGGGGCTTGCCGCACTCCTGCCCAACGGCAGCGCACTCGACATCCCCGGTCGGGATCACATGGTGGCGGTCGGCGACAAGGCCTACAAGGCCGGCGTCCTCGATTTCCTGGAGCGGCGGCCATGAGGGGCGCGGCAGATCGGCAGCGGGCCGTCTTTACCGGGGCCGGTGGCGATCGACTGGTTGCCGATGTTTTCGGCGACGGATCGCCGGTCTGCCTGTTCCTGCATGGCGGCGGACAGACGCGGCATTCCTGGCAATCATCCGCCGCGCGGCTCGGCGCGGCCGGCTATCGGGCGATTGCGATCGACCAGCGTGGCCACGGCGAAAGCGACTGGCCGGAAAATGGCGCCTATTCCTTTTCAGATTATGCCGCGGACGTGTCGGCGCTGGCCGCCGCCATCCGACAGGAGACCGGCCACGGCACGATCGCCGTCGGCGCCTCGCTCGGCGGCCTTGCCTCGCTGCTGTGCGAGGTGACCCGGCCGGGCACGCTCCAGGCCCTCGTGCTCGTTGATGTCGTTCCCTGGATGGAGCCGTCCGGCGTGGAAAAGATCCAGGGCTTCATGGGCGCCCGGATCGAGGAAGGTTTCGGAACCCTGGAGGAGGCGGCCGAGGCGATCGCGGCCTATATGCCGCACCGGCCAAAGCCGAAATCGCTGGACGGGTTGCGCAAGAATCTGCGGCTCGATGCGGACGGCCGCTATCGCTGGCATTGGGACCCGCGTTTCCTATCGGGCCCGCGTTCCATCAATTCGGACCGCGACCGGTTTGCCCATGATATTCCGGCCGCGCTCAAAACGCTGACCTGTCCGGTCCTCCTGGTGCGGGGTGCCCGGTCGGAGCTGATCACCAAAGCGGCAGCCGAGCGGTTTCTGCAGCATGTGCCACATGCCGAATATGTCGATGTGACCGATGCCGGGCACATGGTGGCCGGTGACAGCAACGACGTCTTTTCCGATGTCGTGGAACGCTTCGTGCTCACGCTCGGCTGAGACCTTTTCGGGAGTCCGATCAAGGGCATAGGCGCCCTTTCAAAGGTTGGGCTTCACCCTGCTAACACATTGAGTCAACGATGTTTCCGGGCGATCCTGCTGGCATATCACCCGCCCGGGTTGCGGTCCTTCGCGCCGGTATCCTGACACGCTCGCGGCAGGGGTAGGGGTTTTTACACCATGGCGAAGCCATGTTTATCGCCTACGTAACGGTAAATGTGCGTGCGGTTCCCGCGCGGGCAGCGCCTGTGCTATGAAGGCCGACCGTATGCCGACGATGTCTCACGAACCGGGAGAACGGATGTGACGACAGGAAACCCCCAAAGCGCCTCGGCGCAGCCCTCCGTGCAACGCCATGATCCCGTCTGGGACCAGGTTCGCCGCGAAGCGGAAGAGGTGCTGAGCCGCGATCCGGCGCTTGCCGGTCTTATCGGACCCTCCATCCTCGCTCATGCGCGATTCGAGGACGGGCTGTTTCATCGCATTGCCGACCGCCTGGACCATGCCGCGGTGCGGTCGGACATGATCCGCGACGCGTTCGCGGAATTCCTTCGGGAAAATCCGGACCTTTCGGAAACCTTGCGCGTCGATATCGTTGCCGTGCTCGATCGCGATCCGGTCTGCGAACGCATGATCGAACCCTTCCTGTTCTTCAAGGGGTTCCACGCCATCCAGGCGCAGCGCCTGATGCACTGGCTGTGGAAAAGCGGTCGACGCGATTTCGCGCTTTATCTGCAAAGCCGGGTCTCGGAGGTCTTCCAGGTCGATATCCACCCGCAGGTGCCGCTCGGCAAGGGTCTGTTCTTTGACCACGGCACCGGCATCGTTGTCGGCGCGACCGCCGAAATCGGCGACGACGTATCGATCCTGCAAAACGTCACGCTCGGCGGTACGGGTAAGGAATCCGGTGACCGGCACCCGAAAATCCATTGCGGCGTGCTGATCGGTGCCGGCGCCAAGATCCTCGGCAATATCGACGTCGGCTCCTGTTCGCGTGTAGCGGCGGGCTCGGTCGTCCTGAAGCCGGTTCCACCCAATACGACAGTCGCCGGGGTTCCTGCGAAGGTTGTTGGCAAGGCCGGATGCGCCGAACCGTCGCGCCGCATGGATCAGATCCTGGCGGATTTCGAAGAACAGGCAGTCGACGGCTCCTGAAAAGTGCGGTAAGGCCGCTCTACCCTCCCGCATCGGCCACCGGTGCGGGAGTTGCGTTCACCATTGCACACAAACCAGCGGGGCCCCCATGAACAAAGAAGAACTAAAAAAACTGGAGGTCTATCTCAGCAAGGTGTTCAAGCGGACCAACCTGGAGGTTCGCGGCCGGCCGCGGAAAGACGATTCCGCCGAAGTCTACATTGCCGACGAATTCATCGGCGTGATCTACCGCGACGACGAGGACGGCGAATTGTCGTGGAACTTCCAGATGGCGATCCTGGAGATCGACCTCGAGCCCTGATCCGCGGGGCGCCTTGCCATTGTAACCCGGACGGTTCTGGCGCGTCACGGGCGGGGCGGCAAGCCGGCGTGCAAGGTCGGCGGCGGCGGTAACAGACAGTCTATATTGTCTTCAGCTTCGCAGGACGGCGTCGTGCGCGTGGCGAGCGCGGAGCCGTCCTTCGGTTTGCTCATCCGGTCCGCCAGGGAAACAATGGCGGTTTCCAGGCCCTCCCACGACCGGAGCAGCGCCCTGTCGAACGAGTAGCGGAGCGCCAGACCGTCGGAAATCTTCAGATTTCGAAAGCAGGTGCGCAACCGTCCCGCCATGTCGCCTTCAAAGCATCGCACAAAATAGGGCGAGGTGCTCGCAGCCGTCTGGTAGTACAGGCTTTCGTTGTCAAACGGACCGACACGATCGAAGTGTTGATTGGTCAGGCCGCTGACGCCGACCGATTTCTCCTCCTCAAGGTATTGTCCGTAAAGGTGCAGGAACGAGTCGAGTCCGAAGACCGACTTGTCGGGCCGAAAGAAGGTCAGCGTGACGTGCTGGCGCAGCACGGAACGGGAAAACCGCGGGCGGGTTTCGGGATCCTGGGTCGCCAGGATCTCAGCGAGCGAGACCCCGAAAACGATCCTGTCGCCGGCCGGACTGCGTGTCTCATTTCTGGACAGCAGTTTCGGGACACGCATCGTGCGGCCGACGACCGATACGGTTTCGGCATCCTGCCAAAGCGCCCGCAGGTCGACCGGCGGGTCGTCCCAGTCGGGCACAAAAATCTTCGCTGTATAGAACGGAAAAAGCGCAAACAGGCCGGCCGTCGCCAGTCCCAGGACCCAAGCCTGGACTGACGTGCGGTCTGGAACGGTCCGGAAAACCCCGGCCGCGCCCGGCGTGACCGGCGAGACGGTATCGTACCAGTTTGTCAGATCCGGATCCGAAAGACCGTCAACCTCCGTGTAGCCGTTACTGTTTTCCGGTCTGCCCACCTAATCGCTCCGGCGTCATGGTCTGCGAATTGCAGCACCCGGTTAGCGACGACACCCGTTGTCCATATTTGGGCCAATCCATTAACCCAAGATAAACCCTATGCTGAATGTATTAACGATTGTTTATCTCTGTACGGCCGGCTTTGTCGCGGCAGGGTTCCTGGCGAGCCTGCACCAGATGATTACGTCTCGCCCGCCGCAATTCGCGCTGTCGGCGGAGACTTTTCCGCAAGGGCTCGGCTACGCGGTCCTGTGCGTGTTCGGCGGACCGTTCATCATCATGCGCAATGCGATCCGCGGGCGGACCATCGAACATCGCCCGATCGGCTGGCTGGTCGCGTCCTGTGTGATTGCCCTGACGTGGAGCCTGTGCAGCGGGGTCGTGCTGGTGAATTTCGCCTCGACCATCGGTTCGGCGCTGGTGTAACGGACGGGGCGCTTGCGGCAGGCGCCGCCAACGGCTTATCGTCCGGCGAACTCCGATGCGCTGCGAGGAACGATGCCGCTTTATCAGCTTGACGACCTGACCCCGGACCTTCCGGCCGCCGGCCAGTATTGGGTTGCGCCGACCGCGGTCCTGATCGGCCGCGTACAGTTGAAATCCGACGCCAGTGTCTGGTGGGGGGCCGTGCTGCGGGGCGACAACGAATGGATCACGATCGGCGAGCGCTCGAACGTTCAGGATCAGTGCCTGATGCATACCGACCCGGGATTTCCGCTGACCGTCGGCAGCGACTGCACAATCGGCCATTCCGTGATCCTGCATGGTTGCACGGTCGGCGACAATGCTCTGATCGGCATGGGGGCCACCGTGCTGAACGGGGCCGTGATCGGAAACAATTGCGTGGTCGGCGCCAACGCGCTCGTCACCGAGGGCAAGAGTTTTCCCGACAATTCCCTGATCATCGGCGCACCGGCCCGGGTGGCACGGACGCTGGACGATGAAGCGGCTGCCGGCTTCAGCCGCGCGGCCGCAAACTATGTCGCGAAATGGCAGCGGTATGCCGGCGGACTCAAGGAGTTCACCGCCCCCTGATCGGCGGTGCATGCCGAAGCCGGGCCGGACAGACCCAAACGGAAAAGGCCGGCCCGAATGAAC
>JANQQB010000247.1 GCA_028285165.1 Rhodobiaceae bacterium | reverse complement strand
TATCGGTTGAAGTCCGGTATCGTCGCTTGACGGACCGGGCTTTTTGTCGTGTTGTGCGCGCGGATTGTCGGACGCCAGAGGGGGCACGAATCGTTCGATTGTCCGAACCGATTCCATCCCATGCATCCAGCCGTCGACAGCCGCAGCCGCTTGCCAGCGGTCCGACCGTCGTTTTCCCGTCATCCTCGTTCTGACTGACCCTTTCTGCACGTAAGGGCCGGAACCGCCCGTATCGTGTCTGTCGGGCAGCGTACAGAAAGACCAGTGGTTTGAACCTCATTGTCGATCCGGCGCCCGACGCGGCGCTGCTGCCGGACGCCCGCCATTGGATGCGCAGACTGTCCCGCTACAAGACGCCGGATTCGCGCCGCGCGGCTCTCGAACTTGCCATCACCGTCATCCCGTTTGGCGGGCTTTGGGCCGCGATGGCCATCGGTATGACCCACGGCTTCTGGCCGGTCTTGCTGCTTACCGTACCGACGGCCGGCCTGCTTGTTCGCCTCTTCATGATCCAGCACGATTGCGGCCACGGGTCGTTCTTTGCAAGCCGGATCGCAAACGACTGGACCGGACGCCTGATCGGGGTTCTGACACTCACGCCGTATGCCTTCTGGAAACAGACCCATGCGACGCACCATGCGAGTTCCGGCAGTCTGGAACAACGCGGCATCGGCGACATCGATACCCTGACGGTCGCGGAGTATGAGGAACGATCCGCGATCGATCGCCTGAAATACCGGCTCTATCGGCATCCGCTGGTCATGTTCGGGCTCGGCCCAGCCTATCTGTTTCTCATCCAGCACCGTCTGCCGGTCGGACTGTTTCACGCCGGCTGGCGTCCCTGGGCCAGCGCGATGGGCACCAATGCGACGATTTTTATCTTCATCCTCGCCCTGCTGCAGGTCATCACCCTGCCGGTTTTCCTGCTGGTCCATCTTCCGGTCGTGCTGATCGCCTCGACGATCGGCGTCTGGCTGTTCTTCGTGCAACACCAGTTCGAGCAGACGGTCTGGGAATCAGAAACAGAATGGCAATGGCACGATGCGGCGCTGCACGGCTCATCGCATTACGACCTGCCCGGGATCCTACGCTGGTTCACGGCCAATATCGGCGTGCACCACGTCCACCACCTGTGCAGCCGCATTCCCTTCTATCGCTTGCCGGAAGTGCTGCGCGATCATCCTGAATTGCGGGATGTGAACCGGTTGACGCTGTCTGAGAGCCTCGGCTGCGTACGTCTCGCCTTATGGGATGAAGACCGCCGCCGGCTGGTCGGCTTTCGTGATGTCGAGCCGGTCGGGTCGGCAAGCTGAAAACCCCAGCCGTCAGGCCGTTCCGGCGCCGATCCGGCGATAGATGAAATCGGGCGCCGTGGTGCGGCTTTCGGCTTCGGCAATCTCTGCCATCATGTCGTGATGCGGCGACAGGATGCAGGCCGGATCGGTATTCGCCGCATCGCCTGTCACCGCCATCGCCTGGCATCGGCAGCCGCCGAAATCCAGTTCCTTGCGGGGGCAGGAACGGCACGGTTCCGCCATCCATTCGGTTCCGCGAAAGCGATTGAAGGCCGATGACCCGGTCCAGATCTCGGCGAGCGTCTTTTGTGGCACCCGCTCGAACTCCAGATCCGGAATCGTCATCGCGGCATGGCACGGAAGCACCGTACCGTCGGGCGAAATCGTGATCACATCGGCGCCCCACCCGCCCATGCAGGGTTTGGGATAATCCGCATAATAGTCCGGTGTGACGAAGTCGATCGTCAACACGCCGGCAAGACGCTCCCGCGCCGCTTCCACGATGTCGACCTGACGCGCGACCGCATCGCGTTCCGGCATAAGGGCACCGCGGTTGAGATAAGCCCAACCGTAATATTGCACATTGGCTATTTCCAACCGGTCGGCATCCAGGGCCAGCGCAAGGTCAATGAATTCAGCGACCTCGCCGATATTGTGGCGATGGATCGGGGCATTGATCGTCAGCGGCAGGCCGGCCTCGCGCACCCAGCCGGCAAACGTGCACTTGCGTTCATGGCCGCCCTTGAACCGGCCAATCAGTTCGGTCGTTTCCGCTCGGGCGCCCTGGATGGACAATTGCACATGATCAAGCCCGGCCGTGGCCAGCCGTGCGACGCCGTCGCGATCGAGGCTGACCCCTGCCGTGATCAGATTGGTATAGACGCCCCGCCGGGCAAAGCCGGCGATGATCTCGGCAAGATCGGTGCGCAGCGTCGGTTCTCCGCCGGACAGATGCACCTGCAATGCGCCGAGATCCGCCGCCTGATCGGCGATTTCGAGCCAGGTTTCGGTCGACAGCTCGGTATTCGCTTTCAAAAGCGCCTTCGGATTGGAGCAATACGGACATTGCAGCGGACAGCGATGAGTGAGTTCCGCGAGCAGGCCGATCGGTGGTCCGGGAATCGTCATGCCTGCCCCTCCCCGCTCTCCGCCGCCATCAACAGTCGGCGGCCGCTCCATTCCTGCAGAAACTCAAGGACGTCCGGCTGCACGTCGCCGAGCGGCGCGTCATAATCTGCGGCCAGTTTCGCTGAAATCCCGCCCGCGGTCTTGGTCCCGTCGCACAGGCGCAGGATGGCCAGACTGGTCTCGTCCGGCCAGTAGACGCGTTCCGGCGCAAGCACCGCCCAGGCTTGACGGACGGTGCAATAGTGCAGGCGGACATAGCCGGGCAGAGCGGGAACGCTGGCGTCGTCGATCTGCAACCGGCTGCGGACCGTCATCGCTCAAGCCGGCGCAGGCCGAAAGGCGCCGGGCGGAATGTGGCCGGGTTCCACATAGGCGCTGTACAGGGCATCGAGTTGCGCCCAGAGAATATCGCACTTTGTCCGCAGCGCACCGATCGCCGCCTCCTGCTTTTGCGGCGTGTCGGCCATCCGTTTGACGAAGGCGAGCGCAAAGTCCGCGTCGCGCGGCGCCTGATGCAGCCGCGGCTTGAAATAGGCAAGCGTATCTTCCGTGATGTAGTCGTAGCGGGCGAGCATAGCCGGCACCCGTGCGGCGATGGCCGCCCCGGAGAACATTTCCGTCAAAGACGACGCGACAGCGACCAGGAAAGAGTGATTGGAAACCAGGTCGACATAGGCACCGACCGCAAAGCGCGTCGCAGGCAGCGCCCATTCCTGTGAGATCACCCTGTCGCGTTCAAGGCCGAGGCCTTCGGCAAGGTGCAGCCAGCGCGCGATCCCGCCAGACGAATCCGCGTCCCCGTCATGGTCGATGATGCGTTCGCGCCATTCCCGCCGGAAGGCCGGATCATCGGATCGCGACAGAATGATCGCGTCTTTCTTCGGGATAACAGCCTGATAACAATAGCGATTGAGCGCCCAGGCCTGCATTTGCTGCCGGGTCAGATCGCCCGCATTCATCAGTTTGTGAAACGGGTGATGCACGTGGTAGCGCTCCGCGCCCACGGCACGCAGCGCGTCCTCAAGACCATCCGGCGACAGCAATCGGGCGGGTGTCTCAATGCCATCCGTCAAAACTCCATCTCCATCCCGTCATAGGCGATTTCCCAACCCTGATCGGTGACGAACCGTTCCGCATCGGAACCCGGTTCAAGGATCGGATTGGTGTTGTTGATATGCACGAAGACCTTTCTGGCGATATCGAGGCCGCGGAGCGCCTCGATCGACCCGTCCGGCCCTGAAATTGCCATGTGCCCCATCCGCGCGCCCGTCTTTTCGCCGACGCCGGTATCGTGCATTTCCGTGTCGACAAAAACCGTCCCGTCGAACATCAGGCATCCAGCGCCTTGAAGCCGATTGCGCAGGGCATCGTCGACCTGTGCACAACCGGGAATGTAGTAGATGCAGCGGTGCGGATCACTGCGACCCGGTGTGTCGCCGGACCGGTCGGAGGCAATCCGCACACCGATCGTGTCCCCGTCGCGGGTACCGAAATTCTCCGCGCCAGCGCCTTCGTCTTCAAGGAACAGGGCGACCTTGCCCGGCACCACAAACGTCTCGATCGAAAGCCCCGTGGGACCGTCCGGACCGATCAGTTCCGTTGTGCCGGAGAGCGGCAATTCCCGACGCTCCACATAGGCCGGATTGAGGACCCGGAAGATCGAATTCGCGTCGAGCGTCTCCAGCACCCGTGCGGTCGCGTAGAGCGTAAAGGGCTCTCTTTCCCGCAGGTTGAGAAGGCCGGCAATGTGATCCACGTCGGCATTGGTCAGAACCACGGCCGCGATCGGCGTATGGCGCAGCGGTCCATCCGCGCGCGGCTGCAATTCCGGCGTGGCGGCAATCTGCGCTCGAAGGTCCGGGGACGCATTGAAAAGCGCCCAATGAACCCCGTCAGCGCTTGCAGCCAGACTGGATTGCGTGCGCGCGAGAAACCCCGGGCGCGCCTGGCGCACAGCCCGGGAGAGCGGGGCGTTGCAATTCCATTGGGGAAATCCCCCGCCGGCCGCCGCCCCGACAATTTTGATTTTCATGCAAAGGCACCGCCGTCACAGGCCGCTATGGGCGGCATTGACCGAGTGTGCCGAAAGCTCAGCGCTTGCAGGTGCCCAGTTCGGCCGGCAGATAGCGCGATACTTCGAACCCGGCTTCTACGGTCTGCATGACGGGTTTTTTCCAGGTTTTCATCTCGGCGTCCTCCTTGGGGTGTATGACGGTCACTCGACTGGTCGCGCAACCGATCGCTCAAGTTAACGGCAATCCCGACTTCGGCAATCGATACTTTGGTCCACCTCCGGCGGAAAGTCGGCAGTCCGGACGTTTGACACGCCCGGCATCGGACTGACATGGTGATCGTTCCGGGCGTCCGCCCCTCAACCGGAAACAACAAATCGTGACTTCTGCCGCCGACCGGTCTGGTGTGCACGCGCCGCTGGCATCGGGCCGCGAAAAATTCGTCGGCCATGCCGCCATGGTGCTGTTCGCGTTTCTCATCGCCTGGTCGTTTTCCCTTGGCGCGCTTGCCGTTCCCCATATCGGATCCGCCCCGCTGAATGCGGTCCGCTTTGTCATCGGCACCGCAATGATCGGCATCGTCGCCGCCGTGCTCAGGCCCGCGGATCTGCGGCTTCCGGCTGCTCCATGGCGTTTCGCAATCCTCGGATCGCTGATGGCAACCTACTTCGTGACGATGTTCGTCGCGCTGAAGATCACCGATCCCGTATCGACCGGCGCCGTGTTCACGCTCGGGCCCCTCATGGCGACGGTTTTTGGCTATTTTGTCCTGCACCAGAAGCCCACACCCGTCATTCTTGTCAGTCTGGTTTTCGCCGGCCTCGGCTCCCTCTGGGTGATCTTCAAGGGCGATGTCGATGCGATCCTGGCCTTCCAGGTCGGCACCGGAGAACTGATTTTCCTGGTCGGTTGCGCCGCACACGCGCTCTACGCGCCGATGGTCAAACGCCTCAATCGCGGCGAGCCTGTCCTGATCTTCACGTTCTGGACCCTGTTTGCCACGATGCTCTGGATCTCCGCCTACGGCGCGCCGCAAATCGTTGCCACCGACTGGACGGCCATGCCGCCGATCGTGTGGGGCGTGATTGCCTATCTCGCGATTTTCACCACGGCGGGCACCTTCTTTCTGGTCCAGTTCGCCTCGCTCCGTCTTCCGGCCTCCAAGGTTCTGTCTTACGTCTACCTGACGCCGGTCTTCATCATCTTCATGGAGGGCTTTCTCGGCCACGGCTGGGTTGAGCTTCCGATCCTCGCCGGCGCGCTGGTGACCGTGCTCGGACTCGTCGTGCTGGCATTTTCGGCTGACTGACGACCGGCGGAACGATTAGAACCAGACGCCGGTCCGGTGCCAACGCGGCCGGCCGACGATGACCGGACCGGAAAACCCCGGTTCCACGATCGCCATGTCCGGCACGGGCCGCCGCGGCACGAGGTCCGCGAGACGCCTGATCCGCTCTTGCGTCGGCGGGTGCGTGCGCAACAGCGACGGGTCGGGCGTGCGCTGCACCGGCATGAAGATGCTGGCCCAGAGGCCGCCCGGACGACCGGCAATCTTTTCCAGCGCTGCGGCAAGACCCGCCGGATCGCCGGTCAGGCGTGCCGCCGTCATATCGGCATCGAACTCCCGCGACCGAGACAGCCCCAATTGCATCAGGCTGATCACCGTCGGCGACAGAATCATCACCGCGATGGCCAGCCAAGACACCGGCGCCGCGCCCATGAGCACCAGCGGCAGGTTCAGCATGAGAAGGACCATGCCGACGAAGCAGGCCAACCCGGTCATGCGCGCCATCATGTCAGCAAGGCTCATCAGCCAGAGATCGCGATTGGCAACATGGCTGACTTCGTGAGCCAGCACGCCGTAGAGCTCGCGCTGGTTGAGGCGGCGCAGCAATCCATCGCTGACGGCAATGGCGCTGTCAGAGGCGGAACCGACCGCAAAGGCGTTCGGCACCGAGCTTGGAATGTAAAACAAGGCGGGAGCCCGCGGCAGTTCGGCTTCTTGCGCAAGCCTGCGTAGCATACCGACCCCGGCCGGAAAGGATCGCTCCGAGACGGGGCGGGCCCGATAGAGCGACAGCGTCCAGCTCTTCGGCGCGCGCGGCGCGATCGCCAATCCCAAGCCGATACCCGCGAGCGCCCACAAACCCGCCGCCGGCCCAATGCTGGCGGCAATGCTGATCCACGTGATCAGCGCCATCCCGCCAAGAAGCAAGGCGGAATGCACAAAATTGCGCAGGCGATGATCGGCAACCGGTGTCATGCTCAACGGCCGAAAAGGTTCCATGGAAACGGTGTTCCGGACGACCAAATATAGGGTCGACCCTCCGCTCTTTTGAGAGGAAGACCCTAAGGCGCCGCGACCCGACGGGCTCAGGACCGATCACAGCAATCGGATTTCACAGGCGCCGAACAATCTCCGGAAGGTCCTCAAAGCGATCGAAGACAGCATACGCGCCCGCCTCTTCCAGCATGGCCGCATGATCCGGCCCGCAATGCGATCCGCCAAAGAAACCGAGCACCGGCATATCCGCCGCGCGCGCCGCACGCGCCCCGGCCAGACTGTCCTCGACGACCACGCAATTGTCAGCCTGCATGGCTTCCGCGGCATGCAAAAACAGATCCGGGGCCGGCTTGCCCCGGTCAACGAGCACGGCTGAATACACATGCGGGTAAAAATAATCGTAGAGGCCCGCTTCGATCAGACCGAGGCAAAGCTTGACCGGCGCACTGCTTGACGCGACGCAGAACCGCCAGGGCAAGGATTCGATCGTCTGCGCCACGCCCGGTATGGCATGGAGATCGGACCGGAACCGCGCCACGATCCGATCCTCCACGCGGTCCGTAAATCCATCCGGCAATGCGCGGCCCAATTCGGCTTCGATCGCCGCGTACATGTCCGGCGCCGGCACACCGCAAAACCGCCGGGCGATCTCTTCCTTCGTGGTGGCAAAGCCGATCCGGTTAAGTTCTTCCGCCTCCACCGCACACGCGATCGCTTCGCTGTCGATCAGCACGCCGTCACAATCGAAAATGACCAGATCCGGATTCATGACCTGTCGAGCCAGAGCGGATTGGTCCAGGCCTTTCGGCCGTCGGCATCGATGATGACGGCCCGGCACCAGGTACCGCGGAACTTTTCAAGCGCGAACCGCACACGCGTCATGCCGGCACCGTGTGCGCCGGCATAGCGGGAACCGGGTCCGACAAGATAGGCCTTGTCGACCGCCGAGGTTTCTAAGACGAGGCCGGTCTCATCCAACGACACATGCTCGAATGCAGGCCCCTGGGATGCATAAAAAGCGCCGGCCCGAAGCGCTGCCAGGAGCGCGTCCGGTTCGTTTTCCGGCGCTTTCACCATGACCCAGCCCTTGAGCGCATCGGCGCGGTAGCGATGCGAGTCATCGACGGCGATCGCGCCGAGGCGGCGTCCGGCCACGAGCAGCGCATCGAGATGGCTTTCGCCGCCGCCACGGCCGGATTCATGGGCACAGATCGCATTGTAGACCTCGATCGCATGCGCTGCATCGAGCGACAGCGCATCCTCTGCGGTCAAGGTGTACCATTCGGGATGCGGGATGGCGACAAACGCGCCGGCCGCCGCCGCCCTGGCGGCAAGTTCCGGCCCGGTTTCGCCGGCATGCGGCCGCGCAAAACCTGCGGGAAGACCGACGGCAAGAATATGCCACATCTCGCCGAGCGCGGTATCGGGCACATGCAGTTCCGCACCGATAAGCGTCGTGAACCCATCGTGCCGGTAGGCGGTCGTGTCGGTGATCGGATAACCGTATTTCTCAACGAAATGATCGGTCAGGCAGATGAAATCATAGCCGTTCGATGCATAGAAATGACAGACCCGTTCCGGCGCCAGATCGCCGTCGGACCGAGTTGAATGGCAATGCAGATTGCCGCGCCAGAAACGGCCGGGCGTCGTAAAGGCTTCGATCACATTTTGCTCCTGAAAGCATCGGAGCCGGCGAACCCAGAAGACGGGCCGGCTCGTGGAATGGCGGGCATGCCGGATGGAGGCAAGAGAGAGGATACCGGCACGGTCGTACAGAAAGGCCGCGCCGGCATCCGGTCGATCAATTGCTCGGCAGGAGAGCGTTGGTTTCTTCGACCATCTTCTTCAGCCCCGCCTCGGGTTCGATGTTGCCGCGCATCACGTCACCGATGATCTCGCGCTGGGTGCGCCAGATCTTGACGGCGTTGGTGCCCGGATAACCGCGCCAGCTGCGGGCATAGTCGATCTGCCGGATGCTGGTCTGCCAGTTCGGGTTCTGGTCGTAATGGTCGCCCAGAAACTCCGGCTCGACCGCCCGCAGGTTGGTCGGCATATACCCGGACCCGAGCACGGCGATCTTCTGGCCGAGCGGCCCGGAGATGAATTTCAGGTATTCCCATGCCGCGTCCTGCTTTTTCTGGTCTTCCGAGAGGATGACAGCGGCATTGCCGCCGGTCGGCACGCCGCCATTTTCCTTATCGACGACCGGAAACAGCTCGGTCTTCAGTTCGAAATTGCCTGCCGAGCAGTCGCTGAACAGGCGCACGCCCGCCGTCGACGTGAAATAGATGCCGAGCTTGTTGGCGCAGAACTGGTTGCGGGTTTCCTTGAAGGAGGTCAGGCGCATCTTGCCTTCGGTGACCATGCGGCGGGCGAGGACCAGACCGTCGAGACCGTGCTGGTCGCCGAACCGGATCTCCGTGCCTTCCGGGTTCATCAGGTCGCCGTTCGTCTGGTAGACAAGCGCCTGCCAGAGCCAGTCGTCGGGCCAGTCGTAGACATCGTAGGAAAAGCCGTCGACATCATCGCCAAGCGCACTGATCTTTGCGGCGAGCGCCAGGAGGTCGTCCCAATTGTCAGGCAGCGCGTCCGGATTGCCGCCGGCCTGTTTCACCAGATCGAGATTGTAATAGACGATGGGCGTGGAGGCATTGAACGGCATGCCATAGAGCACTCCGTCAACGGTCCCGAGCGCCAGGATGCGATCGGAATAGTTCGCGGCTTGCCACTCGGCCCCTTCGGATTCCATGCGCGCGGTCAGAGGCAGGATTTGCTCCCGTTCGGCCAATGTGCGCGCCAGCGGTGCAAGCAGGTGATAGCCGGAGTGAAAGACATCCGGCAGGTCGCCGGTCAGGGCGCCGCGGATGACCGACTGGTGTGCTTCGTCATAGGACGGGCTGGGATTGCGGAACGTCACCTTGATGTTCGGGTTTTCCTTCATAAACGCTTCCGCGATCGGCTCGTGGAACCGCTTATGCGCCGGCCATGCGTGGAAGATCTCGATTTCGGTCTGGGCGTGGGCAGCGCCGGACAGTGCCAGCACTGCACTTGCCGCCAGTAAAATGGGTATCCGTTTCATGTCATCTATCCCTTTGGAACGCCTCGTGCGGAAGGACGGCCGCACACGACGGTGCGACCTTTCCGGACCCTTGCCGGGTCCGGAACGGGGTCTCGGCGCTATTTCACGCCGGTCATGGTGATGCCCTGGATGAACTGCCGTTGCGCGACCAGGAACGCGATCACGAGCGGCGCGGAGATGAGCGCGGCGGCCGCCATCATCGCGCCGAAGGCGGAGCCGGTTTCAGGATCGAGGAAAAACGCCACGCCGAGCGGCGGCGTTGCCAGGCTCTTCTTGGTGATGACAATGAGCGGCCAGTAGAGGTCGTTCCAGTGGGCCGTGATCGAAAACACCGAGAACGCGGCGATCGCCGGCCAGGCGCTCGGCACGACAATGCGCCAGACGATCTCGAATTCGCTCATGCCGTCGACCCGTGCGGCCTCGATGATCTCGTCGGGAAACGACTTGAAGAATTGCCGAAACAGGAAAATGCCGAAGACGGACAGGAAGAACGGCAGCATCATCGCCAGGTAGGTGTTGATCAGTCCCAGATTGGCGATCGCGAGATAGAGCGGCAGCGCCGGCACCTGGATCGGGATGCAAAGGCCCAACAGCACCATGGAAAACACCACGGGCGCGGCGCGAAACCGCAGCTTGGCGAGCGCGTAGGCGCACGGGATCGACGTCAGCAATTGAACGATCAGAATGCCGCCGCACACGATCATGCCGTTGATCATGAACCCGAACAGCGGAATCTGGCTCGTCGCCTCGGTGTAATTTGTGACCGGCTGCGGATTGCGCGGCAGGATGTCGAGGCCGGAGGTGAAGATCTCCTCGGTCGGTTTGACCGACGTCAGCAGCATCCAGAGGATCGGACCGAGCGCGAAAGCGACCGCCAACAGCAAGACCGCGTGCACCGCCAGGAGGCGCCACGCCCGCGCCAGAGTGGCCAACGCCATGGGCAGAGCGGCGGTCCGGGCCGCCGAACCCGCATCCGC
>JANQQB010000385.1 GCA_028285165.1 Rhodobiaceae bacterium | reverse complement strand
GCCAAACACGGAAACATCCGTGTTTGGTGAGCCATATCAGGCCGTCGGCAGCGTTAAACAGCTTGCCCGATGTCCCACATCGCGCTGCGCTGTTTGCCTTGCCAACGACCTGATATGGCCCATCAAATGGGTCAAGCTAATCACACAATGCTCTAGGATCCGGAACGACATGCCGGATTCGGACGGCGAAACGGTGGCGGTCCCCTGTCGGCGCCCGGCCCGCGCGGCCGCTTCGGGAAGCGGCCGGCAGGTCTTTGCCGTTGGTCTCAGGAGGCGATGGCGAGGCGCGGTCGGTCAGGGAGCATGAAGCGGGCCTGAACGCCCTGGCCCGGTTCGCTTGTCAGGGCGATCTTTCCGTCATGCGCTTCGATGATCGATTTTGCGACCGGCAATCCCAGGCCGGCGCCGCCGTCATAGCGCAGCGCCGCATTCGATCCGCGGAAAAACCGTTCGAACACATGGCCGATTTCGGCATCGGTGAGGCCCGGACCGTTGTCGGCCACGGTGACCGCATAACCACCGGGCGCCGGATCGAGCCGCACTCTGACGCTATCGCCGCCATAATGCAGCGCATTTTCCAGAAGAATGGTGATTACCTGTTGGATCCGGTTCGGATCGGCGCGCACCACGGCCGGCCGGACCGTGGTCTCGAAGCTGACGGTTTTGCGGCCGTCGCCAAGAATCTGGCAGGCATCCAGGGCAGCTTCGACCAGTTCGGCGAGGTCGATCTCTTTGGGCTGGATTCGGACCTCGCCGGTTTCCTGCCGGGCAACGAACAACAGGTCGTCGACGATCCGGGTGGTATGGTCCGCCGCTTCCCGGGTGCGGATGAGGACATCGCGGTAATCGTGCGGCAGGTGATCGCCGCCGCGCAGCGCCACGTCCGCCTCGCCGCGAATGATGGTGAGCGGCGTGCGCAATTCGTGGCTGACATCGGCCAGGAGACGCCGCCGGTTGGCTTCGGTCTCGCGCAGCGTTTGAAGAAGGTTCTCCAATTGCTCGGTGCGCCGTGACACCTCCTGTTCAAGCTTGTCGCGAGAGGCGCTGAGCAGGTCCTGGCGCTCCGCCACCTTGGCGATCATCTGGTTGAAGGCATCCGCGACCCGGTCGAGTTCGGTGTCGCCGGGAACGGCGAGACGGTAAGTGAGTTCGCCGCGGCTGACGGCGCCGGCGCCGTCCAAGAGGCGCTGTAGAGGCTTGGTAAGCGCACTGCGCAACAGGAGAATGCCAAAGACGGCAGTGACGGCTGCGATCAGGCCCGCGGCGATTGCGGCGCGCTGGTAATTGGCAACGGCGGCCTTCACTTCGGCAACCGTTTCCGCCACTTCCTCCTCTTCCTCGGCGATCGCCTCGTCGAGCAGGGCATGGAATTCGGCATCCATCTTGCGGTCGAACATTTCCGCAAGGCGCGCCTTGTAGTTGACCGGATCGAGTCCCGCATCGGCGTCCCGGATCCGCGTGAACTCGCGCACCAGCGTTTCAATCTGCCGCTCGATACGCGACAGCAATTGCAATTCCTCGATTTCCTCGTCGCCGACGAGCAGCACTTCCGCGGCGATGGTTGCCCGCAACGTCGCAATGTCGCTGCGGATGGCGTCGAGGAGTTCCGCCTTGTGCGTGTGCAGCCGCTCGGTTCGGGACGGCTCTTCGCTCGTGCCGATCAGCAGCGAATCGCCGAACTGTTTGAACAATTGGAACGTATGGCTCGACAGTTCGAGGTAGTGCTGGTGCACCTTGTGAGCCAGCCGCGATCGCTCCAGGTGATGTTCCGCCGATCGGGCGCTCCAGAACGCCAGTCCGGCGCTGATCAGCGCAACTGCCAGAAGGCCGCAGAACGAAAACGTGAGTTTGGTCAGGTACCGCATGGACGATCTCCGGCGCCTCAGGCGGCGTGGCGCGGGGCGAAGAAGCGCGCGGCCGGTCCGGACCCGGCGAGCAGATCCGAGGGCGGACCGACTTCGGCCAGGCGACCGTCCTCGACGAACCACATTTCGTCCATTTTACGCGCGAGCGCGAGGTTGTGGGTGATGATCAGCGTCGTGGCATCGTTTTGCCGGATCAGTCGGTCCACGAGCATCGGCCCGTCCGCATCGAGCGCGTCGTCCGGTTCGTCGAGCAGCATGAGCCGGGCCTCGGACAGGGCGGCGCGGGTTAGCAGCACCCGGCGCGCTTCGCCGGCCGACAGGTTGCGGCCGCCCTCCGACAGCCGGCCGTCGAGTCCTCCGAGCCGTTTCAGGACCGGGCCGAGACCGAAGGCTTCGGCCTTGGCCGTGATGGCGGCATCGTCCGGTCTGTTGGCGACGCCCATGGTGAGCGCCCGACGCAGGCTGCCGGCAAGGATCGGAGAGCGGGTGCCGACAAGCGTGATCAGGCTCCGGCGTTCAGCCGCCCCCAGGCTGCTCGGTGCCCGTTTGCCGAGCCGGACCTTTCCGGCATCCGGTTGTTCCAGGCCCGCCGCCAGACTAAGCAGCGTCGATTTTCCGGCGCCGTTGCCGCCGACAATGGCAATCTTGCGGCCGGCCTCTGCCTTGGCCGTGACGTCGGCAAGAGCCCCGGCAGCCACGTCGTCGAAGCACAATGACAGGGGCGTGTCGGTTGTGCGTCGCGCCGCCGTTTCGCGCGGACGGTCCAGTTTCGGAATGGCAAGCAGGGTTTCACATTTGTCTCGTGCCGCCTCCCAGGCGCGATGCCGGTCCCAGACGCCGGCCAAGTCCCGCATCGGCTGGATCATGAGGCCGACGGCGGCAAGAGCGCCGGCCGTTTCAGGAGCGGCCACGCCGGTGCGTAACGCGACAAAGAACACGCTCGCCGCGGCAATGCCGGAGACCGCGTCGGGTACGGCGCGCAGCAAGGCCGCGCCGCGCGCCCGCTCCAGCGCGGACGCGATGAGCTTTTCGGTTCGGTTCAGAAGGTGGTTGGTTTCGGTGCGGGTACGACCGAGCAGGCGCAATTCGGGGGCGTGCGGGATGCGTTCGCTCATGTCGGCGGCGAGGCGCGCCCGGCGCGCACGCAGTCGCCGGTGAACCGGCCCCAGACGCGGTCCGGCGAGCACCATGGCGAGCAGCCCGAGGGCGATCGGAATGCCGGCGGCGATGCCCAGATACGGATCCAGCAGGAACAGGATTCCCGTGGCTGTCGGGAGCACGATCCCGGCGGAGATCAGGCGCGCAAGACCGAGGCTGACCCAACCGCGCACGGCCGCCAGGTCGCCGACAAACCGCATCGCCAGCGCACCGTTGCGGCGCATCGCGACTTCTCGCGCGGATATCTGCGTGAGATGGGTGAACAGGCGGACGCGCAGGGCCGATGCGTAATTCTGGCCGACCTTTTCCGCCACGACGCGTTCGCAATACCTGAACAATGCGATCGCCAGGCCGGTGAGAGCGACCAGGCCGAGCGCCGTCATCGGCAACGCCTGGCTTGCATCGCGGAATGCGGCGAACACGTCTCGGGTGGCAAAGGCGGCCACGCCGGCGGAGGCGGCCTGGCCCAGGGCGAGGGACGCGACCAGAGCGATGCTCCAGGCGCGTCCGTCGGCGGACAGGGGCGGGAGGCGGCTCATGCCGCGATTCCGACATCGGCGAGGGTGCCCGGCTGCGGCAGCGCCGAACGCAATCCTTCGGATCCGATGATGCCGGAGAGCAGCGCATTGGCCTGGGCAGGATCGCACAGATCGTCCTTGGAAATCACCCGGATGGCTGTCGCCGCCTCGGCCTCGGCGGCGCCGAGCGGGGAGCAACTGACCATGCCCGTGACGGCCGCCGGTTCGATACCCATGGCGCGCAGGGCCGTGCATCCGCCCGCCGAGGCGAGCGCATCCGGCGCGGCGAACACGACGCCGGCAAAGCAATCCTGAATCCGCTGCTTGCGTAGCAGTTCGCCGGTCTCCTTCTGGAAAACGCCATCGGCGAGTTCAACGATGGCCACTTCGCATCCCTCGCGTGCCGCGTGGGCAAGCAGCGTGTCCAGGCCCGCTTCGATGCGCGCGGCGGATTGCTGGTAGGTCGAGACCATGCCGGCATCGGTGAAGTCGGCGACGTAGTGTGCGCCGGTATCGATGAACGCGTTGAAATCGCCGAACGCACCGGTGCCTGTCGCCTTGATGGCCGCGACCCGGTGACCGGCCCGGCTCAATCCGTGGGCCAGGCTGGCGACCGCGGTCGTCTTGCCGGAATTCATCGAGGCGCCGACGACACCGATCACATGCAGGCCGTCGGGCCGGATGGATTTTTCAAGCGCGTAATGGTCGAGGTTGAGCACCGCACCGGTCGCGTCCATTAACAGGCCGATCGGTATGACCCGGGTCGGGGCCGCCATGCGGCTGTGGCTTTCCCGCATCCGCCCGATCACACCGCCGGCGGCCAGCATGTCGGATCCCTGCGGATCGAGTTCCGCAACGCCCTCGAACTGGTCCGGTGCGTATCGTGCGCCGGAGGCGAGCACCACAAGGTCGCCGGTATAGAGTTGCGCGGTGCGCCCCTCGGCCAGTTGGATCCGCTTGTGCGACCCGATGCGCTCGACGCGGCCGAGCACGAGGTCGCCGGATTGCGCCGTTTCCAGGCGTCCCGTCATGCAGACAGCGTCCTTGCGGTTGACCCGGCGGGTGGCAAACGCCCATTTGGCTTGGGACAGGATTTCGGTCGTGATGGGGGTGATAACAGTCATGTCAGTCTCCTTTTTCGCCCGGTCCGCCGGGCCTGTGCATCTGCAGTTTTCAATGTGAAGCGTTTCGTTGAAGGGGGCTTGTCAGTGAGATGAACGATCCCGAACGGTGTCGTGAATGAAGGATGAACACACCGCGTCGGGAACGATGACGGCGTCGAGACCGCCGCGCCGGACACAATCGCGAAAGTCATGGCCGCAGGCCGGCAGCACGATCGACGTCACCTTTGCGTCCAACTTGCGCATTTGTGCCGCGTGCCGGACAGAATCGGCCCAGCGGGATGCTCGTGTCGCGCGGTCCGGTCCCTGTTGCCGGTCGATCTCCGCGCCGGATCTTGTATTGGAGTCGGGACGGGTGTCGTGCGCCCCGACGCAGACCTGGATCGGCAACCGGAGAAACCGGTCGAGATTGCTGCGAAAGCGCGACCCCCAGTCCCTGGTCCGGTCCGCGCGCGGGGCGAGGCCGTACGGAAAGGCGGCTTCGTCGGGGAACGTGTACCAACCGGCCGAGGCCACGGTCAGCCGCGACACGAGGTGCGGGTAGAGCATGGCGAACCGATGGGCAAACTGCGCACCGCCCGAAAATCCCGCCAGATCGAACGTGCGCGTCTGCCAGAAGCCGGCAAGGCGCATGTCGGACATCAGGTCGAGCAGAGCCAGATCCGCGCGTCCGCCGCGCACGACCTGCTGATAGCGAGGCCACGTTTCCGCGTCGAAAAGCGGCGCGATGACCGGCCGGTTGAGGACGGCCGCACGGGGTGCGAGCAGTTTCGCCTGGTCTTCGGCTTCGCGGCTGATGCCGTGCACCGAGACGATCGGTGGGGCAAGCGGGGTGATCCGGTCCGGCAGGGCCAGCCAACACGCAAGGGACCGGGGCCCGGTTCCCGGGCGACGCAGGATTGTGACGTCCTGCGCCGGGGAAACCGCTGCCGATGCAGCGACGAGCATGATCTGGATTCCTCGTGAAGCGGCTCAGGCGGCCTTGCCGAACACTTCCTCGGCGCGGGCGCGCGGAAGCATGTCGAAGATCATGTGGATCCGGTCCTGGTCGCCGTCATTGTGGGCTTCGTGCATCTGGTTGTTGTCGAACCACCAGAGCTCACCTTCCTGCATGCGGATTTCCTCGTCCGCGGCTTTCAGCCAGGAGCCTTGCGCGGACCGCAGCACAAAGTGATAGCGATTGCGCACGCGGTAATATTCGCCGCGATCGATATGCGGATAGACCCGCTTGCCGGCCGGCAGGCAGACAACCTTGGCGCGGCCGAGCAGGCTGTCCTGCTCCGCGGCAAAATCGGACAGGAACGCCCGAGCCAGCGGGTATTGCTCGGAGCTTGTGGTCCAGCGGCTTTCGTGCACGTCGCGCCGTTCGCGGTTACCGATTGCGGATTTGCGCAAGCCCCGCAGCGGGATCGCCAGCGCCTCGCGTTGAACCTTGATCTTGTCCTGGCGACCGGTGGCCATGTCCCACGCGCCGTCGACCGCGGCGATTTCGTCCAGGAATGGCTTGGGATCGATCGCGGATTTCATGCATTTGAAGTATTTCATAACGGTCTCCTCTTGAAACTCATTCGGGCATTCGCCCTGCAGTCACAAACGACCGGCCGCGCGGCTTATTCCTCCCTGCGATGAAAAAATCCGTCGACCGGTTGGTAAGGACGTGGCGCCGTTTCCGAGGAAATCCAATAAGTATTTGATTTTTAATAGATAATTTAGTAGTCGTTCATAGCCCTGTTCGGTAATGTTCATTCCGTTTTTAGGATTTATTCATTTTTGGCATATTTGGCGGCGGCGTTTTCCCAGCGCCGTAAGTCCCGCGCCACGGGCGCCGCGCGCTTGCCGGCTTTTTACGGCCGGGTCCCCTCCGGGCGGGATTGCGGCGTTCTCCGACGGCGTCCCGTCGAGCGGCACTTTCAAGAAAAAATGTTATCGATAACACTTGACTGGAGTTACCGGTAACGTGAATCATGAGCCGGCATCCGTCACGGATCGGGCCCGCGTCTTCGGCCGAAGAGCGGAACACATGGGGCCGCGTTTCGGGCCGCATTACGGAGGCGCAGAACAAACAAAGGCGGAGCCGCCAGTCCGGCATCCGGCTGAGCCGCAAAAGCGGCCGACAGGGAGGAGACTATCGTGGCGTCAGATCAGCCGATCGTGGCCATGCGGGGAATCGTCAAGCGATTTGGCGGTGTCGTTGCCCTGAACGGGGTCGACCTGGACGCCCATGCCGGCGAAGTGCTGGCGATTGTCGGCGACAACGGGGCCGGCAAGTCGACCCTCATCAAGATCCTGACCGGCGTCTATCAGCCGACCGAAGGCGCGATCGAACTGGACGGCAAGCCCTTCACCATGGCCAGCCACGCCGATGCGATCGCCAACGGCATCGATGCCGTCTACCAGAACCTGGCACTGGCCGATCATCTGACGCCTGCGGAAAATCTGTTTCTCGGCGCCGAACTGACCCGGACGGTCTTCGGCCTCAAATGCCTCGACAATCGCAGGATGCACGACGAGGCCGTCAGGGTCCTGAAGGAGCGGCTCGGTGTCGAGCTGAAGAGCATGGATGTCGCGACCGAGAGCCTGTCCGGCGGGCAGCGCCAGGCGGTCGCCATTGCCCGGGCCGTACGCCACGACGACCTGCGCGTCCTGGTCATGGATGAACCGACGGCGGCGCTCGGACCGCAGGAGACCGCGCGCACTCTGAATCTCATCAATGCCCTGAAGGGACAGGGCCTCGCCGTCATCGTGATCTCCCATTCGCTCGACGACGTCTTTGCGATCTCAGACCGCATTCACGTGCAGCGGCGCGGCCAGTGTGCCGGCGTCGTGCGCACGGCCGAAACCACCAACGAGGAAGTGCTCGGCATGATCGTCGGCACCAGGACGGCCGCCTGAGGCGGCAAGCACACATGGCCCTATCGGAACCGCACAAACCGACTGACACGCGTCCCCTGGCCGAACGGCTGGAGCCCTATCTGAGTTTCCTCGGCCCGCTGGCCATGATCCTGCTGATTGCAGCCTTCATGGGCGTTGCGGAGCCGGCTCGCTATTTCCGCCTGTCCAACCTCAACCAGATCCTCTTGGACGCGGCGCTTTACATGCCGATGGCGATGGCGATGACCTTCGTCATCACCCAGCGCGGCATCGATCTGTCGATCGGCTCGGTTGCCGCCTTGTCGGCCATCATCATGGCCTTCCTGATCAAGCAATACGGCTTTCCGGCCTGGACCGCGGCCCTGATTGCGCTGGCCCTCGGGGCGCTGATGGGCTTGGTCAACGGCCTGGTGATCACGCGCTTCCGGGTGCCCGATCTGATCGGTACGCTGGCCATGGACCTCGTCTATCGCGGATTTGCGCTGGTGCTCGCCAAGGGGCTGGTGCTCGCGCGCTTTCCCGACCTGATCACCGAGATCGGCCGGGGACAGGCGCTGCAGATCCTGCCGACGCCGGTCGTGATCGGCCTTTTGACGCTGATTGCCGGCTATTTCGTGCTGAAATCCACGCATTTCGGGCGCTACACGATCGCCATCGGCTCCAACCCGGAAGCCTCCGCGATGACCGGCATTTCCGTCGACCGGCACAAGGTCTACGCCTATGTGCTGATGGGCGCCATGGCAGCGCTGGCCGGCATCATGCTGACCGGCAAGCTGAACGCCATCCAGGCGACGACGGCGCCGTATTTCAACCTGCATGTGATTGCCGCGGTCGTTGTCGGCGGCACG
>JANQQB010000124.1 GCA_028285165.1 Rhodobiaceae bacterium | reverse complement strand
CTCTGGAACAGGAAGGTCCAACCAAGCTTGGTATTGATTGTCAGCCCGACATCGAGGCGCGCGCGCAGATCGTCGTCGCCTTGTGTTGCACGACATTCGGTGCCGCGCCGCCGGCATCCAGATAGGCATAGTGAACCCGGGCCTCGTCCGGCATGTGCTCGCGCATGTAGTTGATGCCGACATTCATCAGTTCGACCGCGTCGAGCGCACTGCGCCCCAGTTCCGGCGCGCCAGCGGCATGCGCGGCTTTGCCGTGGAACGTGAAGTCGATGCGGGTGTTGGCGAGCGAAGTCGCGCGGCTGACCGATGTGTAAGTGGCCGGATGCCAGGAAATCGCGACATCGACGTCGTCGAACAGGCCGTCGCGCACCATGAAGGTCTTGGCGGCGCCGCCTTCTTCGGCGGGGCAGCCGTAATAGCGGACGCGGGCCTTCACACCGGAAGCCGCCAGCCAGTCCTTTACCGCGGTCGCCGCCAGCATGGCCGCAGAACCGAGCAGGTTGTGTCCGCAGCCATGGCCGTTGCCGCCATGTTCGAGGGGCTGGTGTTCGGCCACCCCCGGCGCCTGGCTGAGGCCGGGCAGGGCATCGAACTCGCCGAGGATCGCGATCACCGGTCCCTCGTCGCCCGCCTCACCAAGAACCGCGGTCGGAATGCCGGCCGCGTCGTCGGTGATGCGAAAACCCTGCTCCGCCAACATGGCACGGTGTTCGGCAACGGAGCGGAACTCGCCGTAAAGCGTTTCCGGTGTGTCGAATACGCGGTCGGACAAACCGATGAAGGCCTCGCGGTGCCGGTCGACGTTGTCCCAGATGATATCGGAATTCTGCATGGTCGGAGGGCTCCCCGTTGGCCTGAACGCGCATTTCGAAATATGCGACGGAAGTCACCTTCGGTAAACGCACAGCCGAGAGGGGTAAAGGCCTCTGAACCGTTCAGGTCCACATTCGACCACGGGCCCGTCGGTACAAGGGCCTATTGCCCGGTCTTGCCGGAGACATCGAACAGGGTGCTGTTGACCCCCAGATAGCCGTCCCAGGCAAACCAGTAGCTGATGTGGCCGGGGACGCGGGCAAGTCGCGTCCCGCCGGGGCCGACAAGCGCGTCTTCGGTGATCTTCCACGTGCCGTCCGGTCCGACCAGATCGGAGTCGGTTTTCGCGGCTTCGAAGGTGCGATCGCCGCGGTCGAAGGCCCGGACCGTACGGGTGAGCGCGTCGCCGATCAGCACCACGTTGCGGGTTCCGACCGTGTCGTTGATCACCTTCTGCTCGGCGAAAGCCTCGACCGGCCAGGCCCGCGCCGCGCCGACATCGCGGATGCCGAAGACATAATCCTTGCGCCGGACCTGCGTTTCATCTCCGACGATCGTCGGAAACATCAATTCGGGACTGGCAAAATAATCCCGGTAGACGACACCAGAACCGTAATCGCGGTTATGACCCGTCCTGAGGGACAGGACTTTGGTTTCCGGATGCCGGGCTTTCCATTTGTCCCATGAGGTGATCGTCACGGGGCGGATTTTCAGCTTGATGCCGGACTCCCGCAGCTGACCGGTTCGCCGGTGAACTGGTTCCACAGCGAATTGGTTTCCCGGTCGAACATCAGTTTGTTGGATCGATAAAGAAAGCCGGACGAGCCGAAGACGAACGGTTTGTCGCGTCCCTCAACGTCGGTCTCAAACAGGATGCCGGCGCCGCAGAGCGTGCAATAGGCCAGCGCCACCGGCACGCCGCCGATGGTCTCGTTGAACATTTCGTGCCAACCCATGATGCGCAGCGGATAGGCTCGCACATCGCCGTTGATGGCAACGCCGAAGACGAGGTCATCGCCCAACAGGTAGGACGCGTTGGCGGCATCGATCAGTTCCGGATCGTCGAGCGAGGGTATGCCGTCGACCCGCACGCCGCCCCAGGTGATTTCCTCAAGTCGGATCTTCAGGTTTTCCCTGTCCGACCGGCTGCCGCCGAGAAACTTCAGGAAATTCGGGTCGATGCGCTGGAAAATCTCCAGTTTCAGGTCGCGATAGCTCGTGTGGGGCACCACATCCGGATGGGCTTCCTGCCAGAGCATGGCGTCGCGCCAGTCGTTGATCGTCGCGCCGGTCAGGCGTGACAGCGCGACCAGGACGCGCTGGTTGTCCGGCCGGTAGCGGGATGCCAGGACAAGGGCCGGCACGACGTCCGTCTCGGCCCGCGCGATAAGAGCGTCAAGCGCGGCGCTGGCGTTCCGTGGAGACCCGAACAGAACTGTATGACTGTGTTCGGAAACGGCCTCTTCGGTAAGCGTTTCCGCCAGAGCAGGGCCGTTGACGACGCCTATGAGCAGCGAGGACAACACGAATGCGCGTGCGAGAGGTGTCATGATAAGCCCTTTCCCGGATCTGCAGACATCACTTAGCGGTATCGCCGCATGCCCGAAAGGCCCGGTCACCGGCATGTGTAGCAAGTTGAGAGAGCCGCCAATCCGGGCGTTCCGAGAATTGCAAACACGGCTTGACCCTCACGCGGCGTGAGGGTGCATGACGAGATCCATGAAACGGTTGAGAACCTACCAGGTACGCGAAGTCGCGCGGATTTCCGGCGTAACGGTGCGCACGTTGCACCATTACGACGCCATCGGCCTGTTGCCGCCGGCCTCGCGGACAGCGGCCGGATACCGGCTCTACGATGATGACAGCCTTGTCAGGCTCCAGCAGATCCTGATCCAGCGCGAACTGGGCCTGTCGTTGGAAGAGATCCGGTCGGCGCTGGATGATCCCGGCTTCGACCGGCGGCAGGCGCTCTTGCGCCAGCGGGCCGACCTCGTCCGTCGGGCGCGGGACGCGGAACGCCTGATCCGATCGGTCGATCGCGCCCTGGCATTTCTCGACTCCCCACAATCCATGGAGAGTATCGACATGAAAGCCCTGTTTGACGGTTTCGACCCTGAAGACCACGCGGATGAGACGCACGAACGGTGGGGCCACACGGCTGCCTACAAGGAGGCGACTGCCCGAACCAAGACCTATTCGGCGGACGACTGGGCGGTCATCAAATTCGATACAGACGCGATTTATCGGGATCTCGCGGTCGCCATGCAAAACGGCCTTGCCGAAGATCATCCGGATGTCGCGGCCATCGTGGAACGGCATCGGCGGTTGATCGACGAACGGTTCTATCCCTGTGACAGGCCCGCGCTGCAAGGCCTGGCGGACCTCTACGACGCCGATCCCCGCTATGCCAAGACAATCGACAAACACGGGCAGGGACTTGCCGCGTTCCTGTCCCGGGCGATCCGCGCCCTGCCGTCCTGACACGCGCGGCGGTGCCGATCCGGCCAGATTCGTGGACCCGTCCGGATCCGGCGTGATAGGGACGGGGTCCGGCAAACGGGGCGGGGCGATGTCCGACATCGCAGCGGCTCCCGCAATTCGGCACAGCGCGAGGCAAATCGGTGAAACCGCTCAGGGCATGGAGGCTCGAACGGCCGTTCGAGACAGGCGTGGATCTTCTGGTCGATGGGCGTCACCTTTTGAGCCTGTTCGTGCTCGACCACGACCTGATCCGGATCCTGCTGCGCAAGGACGGCAGCTTCAGGCTCGGCCGGACCTGGTCGATCGCGCCGGAGCGCGACGTGCCCTGGGAAGGCCGCTCCCGACTGGATCTGACCGGCTTTCCGTGTCCTGCATTCGAACTGGAAGAAGGGGCGGACGGGCTGGTCCTGACGACGACCAGCCTGCGGCTGACAGTCGAACGACCGCTTCACATGGTCTGGGAAGCCCGGTCCGCTGACGGTTCATGGCGACGCTTTGCCGAAGACCGCCAGTCCAATGCCTATATGCTCGGCGTTCGGGACCACGCCCACTGGCATTTCTTGAAGCATGTCGACGGCGAATGCATTTATGGCCTGGGCGAAAAGGCCGGCGATCTGGAGCGCACCGGGCGCCGTTTCGAAATGCGCAATCTTGACGCCATGGGCTACAACGCGCGGACTACCGATCCGCTTTACAAGCACATTCCGTTCACCATCACCCGGACACCCGAGGCAGGCGCCTACAGCCTGTTCTACGACAACCTGGCGAATTGCTGGTTCGACCTTGGCAACGAGATCGACTTCTATCACCTGCTGACCCGGTCCTATCGCGCCGAGGACGGCGATCTCGACCTTTACATGCGTTGGGCGCCGACGATCGCGGACCTGGTGCGCGCGCAGGCCGCGCTGACAGGCGGGACGGCGTTTCCGCCGTTCTGGAGCCTCGGCTATTCCGGCTCGACCATGCATTACACCGACGCCGAAAACGCCCAGGACCAGGTCGAGGGCTTTTTGAAGCTTGTCGGCGACCACGCCATCCCCTGCGACAGTTTCCAGCTCTCGTCCGGATACACCTCGATTGCCGGCAAACGCTATGTCTTCAACTGGAACACCGACAAGTTTCCGGATCCGCGCGCCATGGCCGGCCGGTTCGCCGCTTCCGGTGTGCATCTTGCGGCGAACATCAAACCCTGTCTGCTTCAGGATCACCCCCGGTATCGGGAGGCGGCGGAGAGCGGCCTGTTCATCCGCGACAGCGAAACCGGCGCGCCGGAGCGCTCGCCGTTCTGGGGCGACGAGGGATCGCATCTGGATTTCACGAACCCTCAAACCGTACGCTGGTGGAAAGATGGGGTAACCGGGAACCTGTTGAACAACGGCATCGAATCCACCTGGAACGACAACAACGAGTTCGAGGTGTGGGACAGGGGCGCGCGCTGCGCGGGGTTCGGGGATCCTGTCGAGGTCGCGCTCGTGCGTCCGCTGATGGCACAGCTCATGGTCCGGTCCTCGCACGAGGCGCAGACCGAGCATGCTCCCGCAAAGCGCCCCTATCTGATCACCCGGTCCGGCTGTTACGGGGTCCAGCGCTATGCCCAGACATGGTCCGGCGACAACCGGACCTCCTGGGAAACGTTGCGCTACAACATCCGCATGGGCCTCGGCATGTCGCTGTCCGGCCTGTTCAACGTCGGCCACGATGTCGGCGGTTTTGCGGGTCCGGAACCGGGACCGGAACTGTTCGTGCGCTGGGTGCAGAACGGCATCTTCCACCCGCGCTTCACCATCCATTCCTGGAGCGACGACGGGACAGTCAATGAGCCCTGGATGTACCCTGAGGCGACCGATCTGATCCGGGAGGCGATCCGCCTGCGCTATCGCTTGCTGCCCTATCTCTACACGGCGCTCTACCGGGCGGTAGCCGACAATGAACCGATGCTGCGTCCGGTCTTTCTCGATCACGAACACGACCCGCGCTGTTTCCGGGAAACCGACGACTTCATGATCGGGCAGGACCTCCTGGTGGCGAATGTCGTGGAACAAGGCGCGGTCGAACGGGACGTGTACCTGCCGGACAATGGCGTCGGATGGTGGGATTTCTGGAACGGGTCCTGGCTTGACGGCGGCCAGGCGGTCACCATACCGGTCGACCTTGCCTCCATGCCGCTGTTTGTGCGTGCCGGGGCTATCCTGCCGCTTGCCGGCGCGCTCGACAGAGCCGATCCGGCGTTGGACAGGGAACGGACCTTTGCGGCCTTTCCCGGATCGGGCGGCGAGGCGACGACAGGAATGGCCTACGGCGACGACGGCGACAGCGTCGAGGCGCTTTCCGGCCGGCATTGCCTGACCCGCTTCTCGCTGGTCGGCGACGACCAAACGGTCCGGCTTGACTGGCAGGTCAGCGGAACCTGGCGGCCGGCCTATCAATCAGTTCGGATTTCATTGCCCGCTCAGGAGACACGGCGGCTCGTCGTCAACGGCAATTCGTTGGACCAGGATGGCACCGTGCCGTTTCCGTAAGGCCAATCCTGGTCGCGGCACCCTGGCCGACATTGTGCCAACGGGCGAAACGCGGTAGGTCGGGCTCGGGCAAGTCAGGGCGACGCGGAGGTCCGATGATGAAACGACAGGCCTCTTTTTTTCGTCGGATCGCGGGTCGACTTGCGATTCTCCTTTCTGCGACGCTTGTCATGTGGACGGGCCTTGCGGGGCCAAGTGGCGCCGATGCGCCGCTGCTCCCGACTTACACCGATCCCACCTATCATCGCGTGACCGGTGTCGCCGCAAACGATGTCCTCAACATCCGTCAGGAACCGACGGCGGCTTCGCCGATCATCGGCACATTGGCGCCGGGTGCCGCACCGATCGAGGTGATTTCGCGGCTTGGCGGATGGGGCCAGGTCATTGTCGGCGAAGGCAATGGATGGGTCAGTCTGCGCTTCCTTGCCGAAGAAAAAATGACCCGGGTCGGCGAGAGTGGGCTTCCGGCGGCTCTGGTGTGCGTGGGAACCGAGCCGTTCTGGTCGCTGCGCTTTTCAGAGGATGACAGGGCAACCTTCCGCACCCAGGATTCGCAGGAGGACACGGTTCTCGATGTTTCGACGGCCAAGCGGGTGAGGGGGAGCCGGGTCCACGATTACATGTGGCTGCACGGCCCGGCCACATCGGCAACGGCTTTTATCGGCCGGACCAATTGTTCCGACGGCATGAGCGATCGGCTCTACGGCCATGAAATTGTCTTTACTTTAAAGACAATCGGATTTTCCAATGGCCTGCAGGGCTGCTGCTACGTTCCGGCACCGTGACATCTGCGCAACTGGAGGCGGCAAGTAAAGAATAAAGGGGGGACGGTCATGCCGGCCACGATCGAGCCGCTTCGCGGCGCCGGACCAGCCGACGCGTCATGGCAGACGCGGTGCGATCTTGCCGCGCTGCATCGCCTTTACGCGCATTTCGGCTGGACCGACCTGATCTACACCCATCTGACTGCGCGTGTGCCCGGCCGGTCCGACACCTATCTGATCAAACCGGACCATCTCCTGATGGACGAAGTCTGTGCCTCGAACCTGATCGAGGTCGACATGGCCGGCAATCTGGTGGCCGGGGATTACCCGCCGAACCGGGCCGGGCATCTCATCCATACTGCGATCCTCGGCGCGCGCCCGGAAATCAATTTCGTTGCCCATACGCACTCAAGGGCGGGCGCGGCCGTTTCCTGCATGAAATCCGGCGTCCTGCCGTTGTCGCAGCACGCCAACATGGTGTTGCCGACTGTTGCCTATCACGCCTACCAGGACGTCACCCAGGCGGAAGACGAATGCGCTGCGCTTGCCAGGGATCTCGGCGACAAGTTCCTGATGGTCATGCACAATCACGGCCTGCTCGCCGTCGGCCGCACGATCGCGGAGTGTTTTTATTATCTCTACTACCTTGAGATGGCCTGCAAGATTCAGGTCGACGTGCTGGCATCGGGCCAGGACATGCATCTGGCGCCGAAATCCGTCGTCGATGCGCTGTTCACCGACGGCGGCGCGCCGGATGCTCTTCCGGCCGGGGTCCGGGTTTGGGACTCCATGATCCGGATGCTTGATCGCAAAGACCAGAGCTGGCGCCAGTGAGCGATGTCCGTATCACCGGCTTCCACCTTTACGCGTTGCGGAGCGCCTTTCGCGGCGGCGGTTTCACCACTGCCTATGGCCGGCGCACGCATCTCAACAACCTCTTGCTTGTGCTGGAAAGCAATGTCGGACTGACCGGCTACGGCGAGATCTGCCGCAAGTCCGGAGCCTCTCCGGAACCCGGTGATCCGACCTTTACCCGGGCCTGTGACGATGCGCTTCGCTGGGTCCTGGGGTGCGATCCGTTCAACAGCGCGGAGGTCCGTGCGGCGCTCGGCATTTCCGATCCGACCTTTTCCAATCTCGCCTCGGCATTCGAAACGGCTTGCTACGACCTGTGCGCCAAGAAAGCCGGTGTGCCGCTCTGGTCCCTGCTGGGTGGACGCTACCAGGAATCGGTGCCGGTCTACCGCTCGATCAGCCAGGCCCACCCGGAGGTGATGGCCCTGGACGCCGCGACGGCGCGCATCAAGGGCTGCACCGTATTCCAGATGAAAATCGCCGGCGAGGGCGATCCCGACCTCGATGCCGAACGCATCCGTCGGGTCATGCGAGAGCTCGACAGCGATGACGAAACGGTTCTGGTCGATGCCAACGGTGCGATGGATATCGCCACGGCCGTGGACCTCATGGATCGCTTTCCCGATCCGCGCATCTACTGGGAAGAGCCTTGCGGGACGTATGAGGCCAACCGCGATGCTGCACGGCGTGGCGGCGGTCCGGTCATTCTCGATCAGTGCGTTACCGGGCCGAATGTGTGCATGCGCGCGTGCCGCGATGGCGCGGTTGCCGGGCTTGGGATCAAGTGCACGATACAGGGTGGCCCGGGGCCGGCGCGGCTTTCGCGCGATCTCGCGATCGCCCACGGCCTGAAGATCAAGGTGGACGACAGCTGGAGCGCCGATGTCGCGTCGGCCGCCTCATTGCATCTGGCGCTCGGCGTGCCGCCTGATCTCTTGCTTTGTTCGGTGGACATGCGGAGCTATTTCGAGGACAGCGTGGCGCGTGCGGGCCCTGTTTCACGCAATTATCGCTTCCGTCCGGCGGATGCTCCCGGACTTGGCGTCGACATCGATCCGGACAGGCTTGAACCGATGCTGGTTGCGACCTGAACCGGTTCCGCTCGCACGGGAAACGCTTTATCCGGCACACCGAATGCAAAACGCCGCCGACGGATTGAGTTCCAGGCGCTTTTCGTCAATGTCCTCGCCGCAGGACACGCAGGCGCCGTACTCTCCGTCGCGGATACGGGTCAGGGCGGCCTCGATCATCACGCGTTCCTTCTGACGCGCCCGATTCTGGGCCTGCGCCATCGCCTGTTGCTGCAGAGCGTCCATGCGCGACAGGCGGCCGACCGATTGCTGGTCGAGGTCGACGGTCGCCTGAGAGTCCTCGCTGATTGTCCGAAGCGCATCCAGTTCGTCGCGCCGGTCAATCAGCAGCTTCTTCGCCTTTTCGGCATTGAATGTCACGGACGTGAGGCCTCCTTTTGGAGGGATCGAAAGTCAGGGGCTGGCAGGCCGAGACCTGACATTCTTCAAACGATATCAAGGAGGATAGCAGGAGATGCGGGGGCGCGGCAAACTGCCGGCGACCGAGTTTACGGTATACGCTTTCCGGCACGACTGCTAAACGATGCGGGGGGAAAGACATGCCAGTGGGAAAGACAAAACGATGGGACTTCTGATCGTTGGGCTTGCCGTGTTCATCGGTGCCCACCTCGTACCGGCGATGACGACTTTTCGCGCCGGGTTGATCGGGCGGCTCGGAGAGGGCGGCTACAAGGGGCTGTTTTCGCTGGTGTCCCTGGCTGGCATGGTGCTGATCGTCATGGGATACAGCGCAGCGCGCGAAGCCGGACCGCCGTTGATCTGGGATCCACCGATAGCAATGCGCCATATCGCTTTGCTGCTCATGCTGCCGGCGTTCGTGTTCTTTGTGTCGACCTATTTTCCGGGCCGGATCAAGTCGACGCTGAAACATCCCATGCTCGTCTCCGTCAAGGTCTGGGCGCTTGCCCATCTGCTGGCAAACGGCGATCTGGCCAGCATGCTTTTGTTCGGCTCCCTGCTGGCCTGGGCGGTTGTCGACAGGATCAGCCTGAAACGCCGGACACGAGCCGCTTCGGAACCGACCATAGCCGGGCCGGCCATGCGCAACGATGCGATCGCCATCGTCGTCGGGCTTGGCGCCTATGCCGCGATCGCGTTCTGGCTGCATCCGATCCTGTTCGGCGTACCCGTTATCGGGTAGGATTAGATCGACCTGTTTCGCGACAAGGCCTTTGCTTTGATGCGCATTTCGGGGTAAAGCCGTTGCCGATCTGCGAGACGGTGCCATGGATGGCCCGTTCGGTGCTTCGGACGACCGCTGAGAGTGCGGACTCCGAGTTAGAAGACACGATCGCAACCATTGGGTTCGCCGGGAGGACCGGCTCGACAAGCGCCTGACCGTCCGAGAGGAAGCCGGTCGCGGCAGGTGCGGTCGAACAAAGAGAACAATTGGCTGATGTCCGATATCTTTCGCGAAGTTGAAGAAGAACTCCAGCGTCAGAAGCTGAAGCAGTTCTGGAATCGCTACGGCATGCTGATCGTCGGCGCGGCTGTGCTGATCGTTGTGGGGACGCTGGCGTACAAGGGCTGGGAGGCCTACCAGATCTCGACGGCCGCGGATCGAGGCGACCGGTTCATTGCTGCCCTCGAATTGTCCGATCAAGGCGATACGGAGGGCGCCCGGACGGCCTTTGAGGAATTGGTGAGCGGCGGATCGGGCTATGCGGTCCTGGCGCGGTTTCGCACGGCCAGCGATCTGGCCGCGGGCGGGGATGCTGCGGGCGGACTGGCCGGGTTCGATGCGATTGCTGCGGATAACGGCGTCGATACGTTCCTGCGAGACGTTGCACGGATTCGAGCCGGCTACATCGCCATCGATCTCGAAGAATTCGATGCGGTGAGCGACCGGATCTCCGATCTCGCGGTATCGGGAAGTCCGCTGCGGTTTTCGGCGCGTGAGATTCTCGGCCTTGCGGCCTGGAAATCCGGTAACCTGCCGGTTGCAAGCGCGCGATTCGAATCGCTGCGCGAGGATGGCGAAACGCCACCCGATCTGCGGCAGCGTGTAGAGGTCATGCTGGCGCTGGTCCGCTCCCGCCTGGAGCAGGACAGTGAACCGGATGCGGCGGCGCAAACTCAGTGAGGATGTCATGATCGGGCGTCTTGCGGCAAAGGCCGGACTGGTCGGTTGTCTTTTCGTTTTGGGCGGCTGCGGAGCCGTCGATTCGGTTTCCAGCGGAATTTCCGCGATCAACCCCTTCAGCACTGAAGACGACAGGTTGCCCGGTGAGCGCGAACCGGTTTTCCCGGAGGCGATGAATACGCTTTCCGCGGGACAACAGGGTCGAGCGCTTGCGATTGCGGCGGCCGCACCGCGCCCGGACTGGGTGCAGTCCGGCGGGACATTGGCGAACAATCCAGGGCATGTCGCCTTCAATTCCGGCGGAGTGGGGCGCGCCTGGCGCAGCGGCGCCACGAGCGGCTTCGGGTCCAACATCACCTCCATGGGCAAGCCGAGCCAGCGCGTGTTTTCGCGTCCGGTGGTCGCCGGCGGGCGGATCTACCATTACAGCCCTGACGGCCAGATCACCGCACTTTCCCTGAACGGCGGTTCCGCGGTCTGGAAAGTCTCCCTGAAACCGGAAAAGGAACGGGATACGGCGGCCGGCGGCGGTGTTGCCGTCGACAACGGCTTCGTCTACGCGGCAACGGGTTATGGCAGCCTTGCGGCGATCGATGCGGCGACCGGTACACGCAGCTGGACCGTCGATCTGGATTCGCCGGCGCGCGGTGCTCCGTCGGCCGGGGCCGGCAAGGTCTTTGTCGTGACGCAGGACAATGCCGTGATCGCCGTCAACCAGACCGACGGGACGGAGACATGGCGCTTCGACGGCATTCCCGAAGTGGCCGGTCTCCTGGCAACGTCCAGCCCGGCAATCTCCGGCAACAAGGTCGTGGTGCCCTACAAGTCGGGGGAACTCGTTGCCTTTGATATCGAATCCGGCGAACCGTCGTGGTCCGACGCGGTCTCGCGCCCGTCGCGGCTCCTGGCAATATCCGGCCTCAGCGACGTCTCGGCCAGTCCGGTCGTTGCCGACGGCGTGGTATATGCAGCCGGCGTCGGCGGGCGGGTGATTGCCGTGGCGCTCAAGGACGGTGAGCGGGTCTGGGAACTCGATGTCGGTTCGACCCATACGCCGGCGGTCTCCGGCGAGGGGCTTTTCCTCGTCTCAGTCGATAACCTTGCGGTCGGCGTCGATCGCAAGACCGGCGAAATCGCGTGGTCGCGGCAATTGCCGCAACACAAGAACCGCAAGAAACGCACGATCTGGGCCGGACCGGTCCTCGCAGGCGGTGCGCTCTGGTTCGTTTCGGCGGATGGCAAGCTCGCATCGCTCGATCCGGCGAACGGCAACCTCATCAACGTGACCCGGATGTCCAATCCGTCCTACATCGCCCCGGTTGCGGTGGCCGGTCAATTGCTGGTCGTTGCCGACGACGGCTCGATCGTATCCTACCGCTGATCGGGTTCGGCCGGCCCCGGTTTCGAGCGAACCGCGTCCGTTTGCGCGGTCCGCTATCCTGTTGAGGCACCATGACGTTTCTTGCTGCCATCGTCGGCCGCCCCAATGTCGGCAAGTCGACCCTGTTCAACCGATTGGTGGGCAAGAAGCTCGCGCTCGTCGACGACACGCCCGGTGTCACCCGTGACCGGCGCGAAGGCGAGGCCACGATCGGTGATCTAAGCTTTTCCGTTCTCGATACTGCGGGCTTGGAAGACGCCGACGCAACGTCGCTTCAAGGCCGCATGCGTGCGCAGACGGAGCAGGCCATCCGCGAAGCCGATGTCATCCTGTTCATGATTGATGCCCGGGCAGGCGTGCTGCCGTTCGATAGCGAATTCTCCAATGTGGTGCGCGAAAGCCAGAAGCCGGTGCTCCTGCTTGCCAACAAGGCGGAAGGCCGATTGGCCGAGCAAGCTGCCTACGATGCCTACGCCCTGGGCCTTGGCGAACCGATCAGCCTGTCGGCGGAACATGGTGAAGGTCTCGCCGACCTCTACGAAGCGCTTCTTCCTTTCGCAGACCAACCGGAAGACCTCTCTGCGGATGACCATGGTGAGCCCGTCGCCGGCGATGCCGAAGGCGAAACCGACGGAGCGGATCGGCCGCTGCGCATCGCGGTCGTCGGCCGGCCGAATGCCGGCAAGTCGACCCTTATCAATCAGATCATCGGCGACGAACGGCTCCTGACCGGTCCGGAAGCCGGCATTACGCGCGATTCCATTGCCGTGGATTGGACATGGCGCGGCCGTACCCTGAAGCTCTTCGATACGGCGGGCCTGCGCCGCAAGTCTCGCGTGGTGGAAAAGCTGGAAAAGCTCTCTGTCAGCGATGCCCTGCGGGCGATCCGGTTTTCGGAGGTCACCGTCGTCGTGATCGACAGTCAGATCCCGTTCGAAAAGCAGGACCTGCAATTGGCGGATCTGGTCGAAAAGGAAGGCCGGGCCGCCGTCATTGCCGTCAACAAATGGGACCTGGTAGAGAACCGCCAACAGGCGTTCGCCGATCTGCGCGAACAGGCCACCCGTCTGTTACCGCAATTAAAGGGCGTGCGTCTGGTGCCGATTTCGGGGCTGCATGGCGACGGCATCGACAAATTGCTGGAAGCCTGTGTCGGCGCGCATGGCGTATGGAATCGCCGTATCGTTACGGCCCGACTGAACCGCTGGTTCGAAAATGTCGTTCTGCGGCATCCGCCTCCGGCGATTGCGGGGCGGCGGATCAAACTGCGCTACATCACACAGATCAAGTCGCGACCGCCGCATTTCGTCGTGTTCTGCTCGCGCCCCGATGCGCTTCCAAAAGCCTACAAGCGCTACATTATCAACAGCTTGCGGGAAGAATTTGATCTCGAAGGGACGCCGATCAGGCTGTCGCTCAAAAAAGGCGACAATCCCTATGCGCCAAGCAAGAAACGGTCATCGCGATAAGACGCGGAAAATCTGCCCTCAATCGGGCAGCGCATAGTCCAGAAACCGTCCTTTGCGAAAATCGAACAAACGTCCGCTCTGCGAACAATCCGGCCCGATCAGGTCGACAAGCGCCGGGGCGACATCGTCGGGGTGCGGGATCGACATCGGATCTTCGCCGGGAACAGCATCCGCCCGCATCCGCGTCCGCGTCGCGCCAGGGCTGAACAGGTTGACGCGGATCGGCGTTGAGACGGTTTCCGCCGCATAGGTCCGCGCAAGCGTGTTGAGCGCAGACTTCGTCAGGGCATAAAGACCCCAGAAGGGTTTGCATGTGTCGGCGGCGCCGGAGGTGACGAAGGCGACACGGCCCGCATCGGACAGACGCAATACCGGATCGAGCGACCGGACGAGCCGCCAGTTGGCCGTCACATTGACAGCGATGACCCTGTCCCAGTCCTTGGGTACGATATGCGGAACCGGAGTGATGTGTCCCAGCAGGCCCGCGTTGCCGATGAGGGCATCCAGGCGGCCCCAGCGTTCGTAAATCGTCGCGCCGAGGCGGTCGATCGCGTCCCCGTCGGTGAGATCGAAGGGGACCAGTGTCGCCGTGCCGCCGAGCGCGGCGATCTCGTCGTCGAGTTCTTCCAGAGCGCCGGCGGTTCGACCGAGTGCGATGACATGGGCGCCGCGTCGCGCGGCTTCCAATGCCGCGGACCGGCCGATGCCCCGCGTCGCGCCCGTCACCACACAGATGCGGTCGGCCAGGACGGACGTGTTTTCTGTGCTCATCCCGCTTCGGCGAGCAGGGAGACCGTGGTCTCCGATTCCAGAGCCTGCTGGTCGGTCAGGCGCGTCGGGTATTCACCGGAAAAGCAGGCATCGCAATATTGCGGCCGGACCGGGTTGCGGCCTTCTTCTCCGGCGGCCCGGTAAAGGCCGTCCATGGACAGGAAGGCAAGGCTGTCGACCTTGATGTGCGCGGCCATGTCTTCCACGGACATGCGCGACGCGAGGAGTTTGGTCTTTTCCGGCGTATCGACGCCGTAGAAACAGGAATTGCGGGTCGGCGGACTGGCAATCCGCATATGAACTTCGGCGGCGCCGGCATTGCGCACCATCTCGACAATCTTCAGGGAGGTCGTTCCGCGCACGATCGAATCATCGATCAGCACGACACGCTTGCCCTTCAGGAGATGCTGATTGGGGTTGTGTTTGAGCTTCACACCCATATGGCGGATCGCGTCGGTCGGTTCGATAAAGGTGCGGCCCACGTAATGGTTTCGGATGATGCCGAGTTCGAATGGCAGACCGGCGGCCTGGGCGTAGCCGATTGCCGCCGGCGTTCCGGAATCCGGGACCGGCACCACGATGTCCGCTTCGACTGGGGATTCCCGCGCCAGTTCGGCACCGATCTGCTTGCGCACGGTATAGACGTTACGGCCGTCCACGACGGAATCCGGACGCGCGAAATAGACATATTCAAAGACGCAGAACCGCGGCCGGGCCGGGGCGAAGGGCCATTGGCTCTCCAGACCGTCCTCGGTGATGATCACGAGTTCGCCGGGTTCGATATCGCGGACATAATCCGCGCCGATGATGTCGAGGGCGCAGGTTTCCGACGCGAGAATGTAGGCGTCGTCGAGCCTGCCGAGCACCAGCGGTCGAACCCCGAGCGGGTCCCGGCAGCCGATCAGTTTCTTTTCCGACAGGGCAACGATGGCATAAGCGCCTTCGATCTGGAGCAGCGCATCGATCAGTCGGTCGATCAGGGCAACCTTCCGCGACGTTGCGATCAGGTGAATGATGGTTTCCGTGTCCGAGTTCGACTGAAAGATCGACCCCTTCTCCTGCAGCGCCCTTTGAAGCGTGCGCGCGTTGGTCAGGTTGCCGTTGTGGCCGACCGCGAAACCGCCGCCGGCAAACTCGGCAAACAGCGGCTGCACGTTGCGCAGACCCGTATCGCCGGCGGTGGAATAGCGCGTGTGGCCAATCGCGCGCTCGCCTTTCAGGCGTTCGATCACTGAGCTGTCCGAAAACTGATCTCCGATCAGGCCGACATGGCGCTCGGTATGGAATTGGCGGCCGTCGAAACTGACGATGCCGGCCGCTTCCTGTCCGCGATGCTGAAGGGCGTGCAGCCCGAGCACGGTAAGCGCCGCTGCATCGGGATGCTGCATGATGCCGAAGACGCCGCATTCCTCTCTGAGGGTGTCGCCATTCAGTTCGGCGTCAAAGGGTGTCATCGAGTGTTCGTACTCTGTGCCAGCTGATCCATCCCGTTGCGAGCGGTCTCGTCGTATCGTGCGGCCAATGCGGTGGAATCATCGGCGTTGCCCGATGGACCGTGCGCCTGTTCACCGCTGCCCTGCACCTTTTCCCTGATCTGATCGATCAACCACGAATCCGCGTCTTCTGGAAGCATGTTTCGCAACTGATCCCCAAGTGACATCAGGACCGGGCGGGATTTCGCCGTCGTGATCCATTGCGGCTGCTGTTCCTCATCGAGGAACCAGTTCAGGAACAGCATCGCCACCACTACGAGGAGCAGCCCGCGTGCGGCGCCGTACAGGAAGCCGAGCGAGCGGTCGAGCGCGCCGATCCGGCTGTCCAGCACGAAGTCCGAAATCCGCATCGTGATGTAGCTGACAATGATCAGCGCGACCAAGAATATCGCGGCTACAGTGACGCCGGTCGCTGCCAATTCGTTCTCGATGTAAGGTTTCGCGTAGGGCAGGGCTTGCGGATACAGAAGCACGGCTGCCGCGGCCGCCGCCACCCAGGAGGCGATCGAGAGCACTTCGCGGACGAAGCCGCGGATCATGGCAAGGAATGCCGATACGAGCATGACGAGGATAAGAATGATATCAAGGATGGCGATCGGCATTTCAGTCAGTCTCTCTCGATGTCTCGGCCGTGCCGGTCTGCAGCGGTCTATGGCCGATGGCGTCCGATCTCCGTCCTAATCCGGATCGTATCAGCGCCGGCATGCTCCAAGTCAAATAATTTTGCGCCTTTCCGGAAAGGGCGTCAGTGCGGCCGGCGGCCGGTTGCGCGGCGATCCGGTCGGGACCTGCAGAACGCACTGTCCATACACCGGACGGTGGCTGCGGGCAATTCCTCGCCTTTGTTGTCCGCCGGCGCGGCGTCAAAGGGTCGGACGTCACGTTTCGGCCAGCGAGGCCATGTAGGCGACCAAGCCGGTTATGTCCGAGAAGGCTTTGTGTTCAAGTTCTTGCGGAACCTGGTTTCCTTTCCTCACAGCCGGTGCGACCGACGACTTGAACCCCAATTTTTGGGCTTCCTTGAGGCGGTTTTCGGAATGCGCAACCGGACGCACCGATCCCGACAGGCTGACCTCGCCGAAAAACACCATGTCCGGCGGCACAGCTGTCCCGGTCAGGGAAGAGACGAGCGCGGCGGCAACGGCAAGATCGGCCGCGGGTTCGATGATCCGCATGCCGCCGGCCACGTTGAGATAGATGTCGTGTCCGCCGAGCCTGACGCCTGCATGGGCTTCCAGCACCGCGACGATCATCGCAAGGCGGTTCGATTCCCAGCCGACCACGGAACGCCGCGGCGTGCCGAGCGCGCTCGGCGCGACCAGCGCCTGAATCTCGACGAGCAGCGGACGCGTTCCTTCGATACCGGCAAAGACGGCGACGCCGGTCGATCCCGCCTCCGTGCGGTCACCGAGGAAGAGGGCCGACGGATTTGCGACTTCGCCCAAGCCCTTGCCGGTCATTTCGAAGACGCCGATTTCGTCGGTTGCACCAAACCGGTTCTTGACCGCACGCAGGATGCGGAAGTGGTGCGTGGAATCGCCCTCGAAATAAAGGACGGCATCGACCATGTGTTCCACCACACGGGGACCGGCGATCTGGCCTTCCTTGGTGACATGTCCGACGAGCACGACCGTGCAGCCGCTTTCCTTGGCAAACCGGATGAGGGCCTGGGCGCAGGTGCGCACCTGGGTCACGGTGCCGGGAGCCGATTCCACCGCGCTCGTCCACAGGGTCTGAATGGAATCGATGACCACAAGGGCGATCCGGCCCTCCGCCTTCAGCGTTGCCAGGATGTCCTCGACGTGGGTCTCGGCGGCAAGGGCCACGGGTGCCTTTGCAAGCCCGAGCCGGTCGGCTCGCAGCCTGACCTGGGCGACAGCCTCTTCGCCCGATATGTAGACGACCTTTTCGCCGGTTTTGGCCAGAGCCGCGGCGGCCTGGATCAGAAGAGTGGACTTGCCGATGCCGGGATCGCCGCCGACCAGAAGCGCCGAGCCGGCAACAAATCCGCCGCCGGTGACGCGGTCGAGTTCGGCCACTCCGGTCGGCAGGCGGGCCGCTTCCTCCATGTCTCCGTCGAGCGGAACAAGATTTGTCCGGCGTCCCTTTTTCAGGGCCTTTCCGCCAGGGGCGATCGGAGCGGCGTCGGTGCTTTCCTCGACGATGGTGTTCCACGACCCGCAGGCATCGCATTTCCCGGCCCAGCGGGAATGGACAGTGCCACAGCTTTGACAGACGAATTGCCGGGTCTGGCGGGCCATTACCCGGTTCCGTCCCCGGCAAGGCCGGCATAGACACGTTCGTATCGCCGGCCGAGCCCGGTCAGCAATTCATAGTCTATGGTTTCGGCATGTTCTGCGACCCGGGCGAGCGAGGCGGGCCCGCCAAGCATGGTGATCCAATCACCGCGCTGCGGTCCGGGTGACGGACAATCCGTGACGTCGAATGCTGTCAGATCCATGGAAACCCGGCCGATCACCGGAACCGGGACCGATGCGACAAAACCGGTCGCGCCGGTGCGGTCGTCGGCGGACCCCGCACGCCGGTGATAGCCGTCGGCATAGCCGCAGGCGACGATGGCAACACGCGTGTCCCGTTTGGCCGTCTCGGCGCTGCCATAGCCGATGCCGTCTCCGGCCGCTACGTCCCGTACCTGCAGAATTCGCGCCTCGCTGCGCACGACCGGTCGCATCGGATTGGCGGCAAGATGGGCGTCGAGCGCCGCGCCGCCATACAGCGCAATGCCGGGGCGGCACAGGTCGTGATGGTAGTCGGGCCCGAGAAAAATCCCCGCCGAGTTGGCGAGCGATGCCGGTACCGAGGGAAACCGTGAACGCACCTCGTTAAACGCCGTCAATTGTTTCTCGTTGAGGGGGTGGGCCGGGTCGGATCCGCAGGCCAGATGGCTGATCAGCAGACAGAGCTCGAGGGCATCAAAGACCGGATCCGTCTCGTCGATCGCCATCGCTTCCTCGACCCGCAATCCCAGCCGGTTCATGCCCGTGTCCACATGCAGGGCGGCGGCCAGGCGGCGACCGTTGGCACGAGCCTGGCTGTTCCAATCGGCAATTTCTTCCATCGATCCCAGAACCGGGATAAGCCGATTTGTGATCAGTGTCTCGGCGGTGCCGGTCATCAGACCGTTGAGGACGAAGATGCGGATCGCCGGATCGACGGCGCGGGCGCGAAGCCCTTCTTCCGGGAGTGCGACGAAGAAGTCCCGGCAGCCCGCGTCCTTCAGGGTTCCGACTGCGGCTTCCAGCCCGATCCCGTAACCATCACCTTTCACCGCTGCGCCGCATTGCGCGTCGCCGCTCATGGTGTCGAGCGCCTTCCAGTTCTGCGCGAGCGCGTCCAGGTCGATCGTCAGTCGCGCGCCTGCAAGCGTCGGGGACCCGAGGCTGAGCCGTCCGTCCGCCATGATCCTATTCGAACCGTTCGGGAAGACGGGATTCGTCGGCCGCGCTCGAGAACCGTGTGATCTGTTCGTCGAAGCGCAATTCAACGGTGCCGGTCGGGCCGTGACGCTGTTTGCCGATGATCACTTCCGCCTTGTTGTGCACGCGTTCCATGTCCGCCTGCCACTTGAAAAACTCCTCGGTCCCCTCGGCCGGCTTCTTGGCCTGGACATAGTATTTCTCCCGGAACACGAAGAGCACGACGTCCGCATCCTGTTCGATCGAACCCGATTCGCGCAAATCCGAAAGCATCGGCCGTTTGTCCTCGCGCGCTTCGACCTGCCGGGACAATTGCGACAGGGCGAGAATCGGGACCGACAATTCCTTGGCCAATGCCTTCAGGCTCGTGGTGATCTCGGTGATTTCCTGAACCCGGTTTTCGCTCGACCGCTTCGATGATCCCGTCACCAATTGCAGATAGTCGACGACGATCATGTCCAGCCCGTGCTGGCGTTTCAGCCGGCGGGCGCGGGCGGCGAGCTGGGCAATGGAAATACCGCCGGTCTGGTCGAGATAAAGCGGAGCGGTCTGCATTTCCTGGCTTGCAATGGCCAGTTTCTGAAACTGTTCTTCCGTTATCGATCCGCGGCGGATGTCCGATGACGGTACGCCGGATTGTTCGGCCAGAATCCGGGTCGCCAATTGTTCGGACGACATTTCCAGCGAGTAGAAGCCGACGATCGCGCCGTTCGTCGTGGTCGGCCGGCCGTCGTTGCCGGTCGCGCTGCGATGGGCGCGCGCCATGTTGAACGCGATGTTGGTCGCGAGCGCGGACTTGCCCATGCCCGGACGGCCTGCAAGTACGATCAGGTCGGAAGGCTGGAGACCGCCGAGCTTAGCGTCGAGATCTGTAATGCCGGTGGAAATGCCCGACAATTGACCGTCGCGCTGGTAGGCGGCAGCGGCCAGTTCGATCGCCTCGGTCAGGGCATCCGAAAACGTGCCGAAGCCGGTGTTGGACTGACCTTTCTCCGCAAGTTCGTAAAGGCGGCGCTCGGCATCCTCGATCTGCGCCGAGGGCGGCATTTCGATCGGCGCGTCATAGGCGATGTTGACCATGTCCTCGCCAATCGTGATCAGGTTCCGGCGGACCGCCAGTTCACGGATGGCGCGGCCGTAATCCTCCGCGTTTATGATGCTGGTCGCATTGGCGACCAACCGGAAAAGGTATTGGAGGACCGGCATGTCGGCGATGGCCGTGTCCTGGGGGAAAAACGTCTTCAGGGTAACCGGCGAGGCCACCTTGCCGGCGCGGATCAGTTGGCCGCTCTTGTTGTAGATTTCCTGATGGGCCGCGATGAAAAAATGCGCCGGCTCGAGAAAATCCGACACACGATCGAACGTCTCGTTGTTGACCAGGATCGCCCCGAGCAATTCCTGTTCCTGCTCCACGTTGTGGGGCGCCGTGCGAACCGCTGCCTCGGCAGGCTCGCGGTCGTCCAGCTTTAAGGCGGCCTGATCCATCATCGTCCTCTTCAAGCGGCGCCGGCATGTGTCGGCGACCCGAATTATTTTGCGTGCGGTTCCGGTCTCTCTTGGACACGGACGCGGGAAAGGAGCGCGCTCCGCAAAAGAGCGCGCGCGGACACCGTCAATCGGGTCCTGGTTCCGAATCCGGGACCGCAGAACCGAAGGCTCGATCCGCACCGACGAAACAGCCGCCCGGCCCAGCCGGCCGGCGCGTGAAGCCGCGAGGTCGCGGGCGTTTCGACCGCCATCCCTTCGCGTCGGGCAGACCTCTCACCACGGATGATCGGAGAGATCTGCGGACCGTGTTCGGAGTGAATGTGCAATCTACTCCGCATCGGGACGGGCGGGGTTACGAACCGTCGACCGCCGAACTGATTCCCCACGGATTCCCATTATTCACAATCGCAAAAAAGAATCTGCTTGTTGCATGCAGTCGCTTGACAGAATCGGTGACGCACGAGTGCGCAGACGGTGTCTGCAGATATCGGTTTTGCCGCTTCGCCGAGGGACCCGGGTGCAAAGCGTGTAAAACAAAACGGCGCGCCGTGAAGCGCGCCGTCAAAGGGATATGCGGGCCCTTCAGGGCCTCGATTTTCTTATTGTGTTTGTTCTTCTTCGGACCCGTCGCCTTCCGGCGCTGCGTCTTCCGGCTGGTCGGCCTCCGCGGCCGCTTCGCCCTCATCTTCGAAGACATCGGTCTGCGCGTCGTCCTCTTCGTCTTCGTCATCCTCTTCGAATTCGAAGCCGTCGGCGCGCCGCGTCAGGTCTTCGCCGCGGGCCTGGCGCTCGGCTTCGTCCTCGGAGCGTGCGACGTTGACGGAGACCGAAATTTCGACTTCGGGATGCAATTGGATGGCGACGGCGTGAATGCCGATCGTCTTGATCGGCGCATTCAGATTGACCTGGCTGCGGTTCACCGAGAAGCCTTCCTCGCTGAGCTGTTCAGCGAGATCCCGGGTCGAAACCGAACCATACAATTGTCCGGTCTCGCCGGCCTGGCGGACGACGACAAGCCCGTGGCCGTCCATCTTTGTCGCCACGCTCTCGGCTTCGGTCTTGCGTTCCAGGTTGCGGGCTTCGAGCTGCACCCGGTCAGCTTCAAACCGTTCCATGTTCGGCTTGGTGGCGCGGAGTGCCTTGCCCTGGGGCAGCAGGTAGTTGCGCGCGAAGCCGTCGCGCACCTTTACCACGTCGCCCATCTGGCCCAGCTTGGCCACCCGTTCCAAAAGAATTACCTGCATGTCATTCTCCTACTGTCCCGGCAAGCGGCCGGTTAGAGCCGGCAGGGCAGGAATGCCCACGGCCCAATGGAGACCGGGCGCCATGGCCCGGCCCTGATCACGAAATCACGTATGGCAGCAGACCTAGGAACCGGGCGCGCTTGATGGCACGCGCGAGTTCCCGTTGCTTGCGAGCGGAGACGGCCGTGATGCGGCTCGGCACGATCTTGCCGCGCTCCGAGACGTAGCGCTGCAGCAGCTTGACGTCCTTGTAGTCGATCTTCGGCGCGTTGGCGCCGGAAAACGGACAGGTCTTGCGGCGGCGGTGGAACGGCCGGCGGCTCGGCAATTGTGCGATATCGACCATGATCTAGTTCCTTTCCTCGCTGGCGCGCGGCTCGCGGTCGCCCCGGTCCCCACGATCGCCCCTGTCGCCACGATCGCCCCTGTCGCCCCGATCGCCCCGGTCGCCGCGATCACCCCGATCGCCGCGGTCGCGGCGCTTGCGGTCATCGCGGTCGCGACGCTGCATCATCACCGACGGTTCGGTTTCGAACTCCTCGACCCGGATCGTCATGAAACGCAAAATGTCTTCGTTGAGGTTCATCTGGCGCTCCATCTCGGCAATCGCCGCGTGCGGGGCGTCGATGTTCATGAGCGTGTAATGCGCCTTGCGGTTTTTCTTGATCCGGTAGGCCAGGGTCTTCAGACCCCATTGCTCGATCTTCTCGATCTTGCCGCCACCTTCCTCGATCAGAGCCCGGTACTGGTCAGCAAGGGACTCGACCTGCTGGCTCGACACGTCCTGCCGGGCCAGAAATACATGTTCATATGCGGGCATAAAGATTTCGCCTTTTTTCGTTGTCGTCAGCGCTAAGCCTCACCGAAGCCCTGGAAAAGGCTGCCGTGAATCCTTCGGAAGCGGGAACACGGGAAGGCGGTTGCCGTGGCAACCTTCCGCGCAGGCTGGCCTGCAACGGACTTCCGTTCAGCCCCCGGCTGACAGAGATCGCGGACATATACACGTCCGTGCCGCCGGATCAAGCAGAATTGCGTGCGCGTGGGATCGATTGAAACGGATCGGCCGGGGGAATTGACCGCACAGACGCTTGACATTGCTTGACGGCATGTCTCTAAGCGGGCGCATGCAACCCACCGGCATGCGCGCTCACGGTGAAAGCCGCGCGTTACCGGCCTGCCAAAGCCAGCCCTCACGCAGTCTCTGGCGATGCATCTGACAGGCGCGCTCCGCAGGCAAACGCGGTTTGGATGCGGTTCACGCGCGACACGATAAAAAAGAAAACGGATGACAACAGCATTTACGTTTCCCGGACAGGGCAGTCAGGCCGTCGGCATGGGGAAAGCCCTTGCCGAAGCCTTTCCCGCCGCACAAGACGTCTTCAACGCCGTCGATGACGCGCTCGGCGAAAAGCTCACCGCGCTCATGTGGGAAGGGCCGGAAGACGCACTGACCCTTACCGCCAATGCACAACCGGCCCTTCTGGCCGTCAGCCTGGCCGCGACCGCCGTGCTCGAGGCCGAAGGGCATGGCGTTGCCGATCGAGCGGCCTTTGTCGCCGGTCATTCGCTCGGCGAGTATTCCGCGCTGGCGGCTGCCGGCAGCCTGTCGCTTGCCGATGCCGCGCGCCTCCTGCGCCTGCGCGGCACGGCAATGCAGGAAGCGGTTCCGGTTGGCGAGGGCGCCATGGCTGCGGTGCTCGGCTTGTCGCTCGATCATGCGCGGGACGTTGCCGACGCGGCATCGGCTGCCGGGGCCTGTGATGTGGCCAACGACAATGCGCCGGGCCAAGTGGTGCTGTCGGGCGATCGCCGAGCCGTCGATCAGGCCATCGAACTGGCCAAGGAGGCCGGCTCGAAACGGGCGATCCTGCTGCCGGTTAGCGCGCCGTTTCACTGCCGGTTGATGCAGCCCGCGGCGGACCGCATGGCGGAGGCGCTTGCCGAAACCGAGATCCGAGCCCCCTCGGTACCGGTGGTGTGCAACGTTCTCGCCGCGCCGATATCCGATCCGGCGGAAATCCGAAACCGGCTGGTCGAGCAGGTTACCGGCACCGTCCGTTGGCGCGAAAGCGTGGAATGGCTTGCGGCAAACGGCGTGACACGGGTTGCCGAACTCGGGGCCGGAAAGGTCCTGACGGGCCTTGCGCGCCGTATCGATCGCTCGCTCGGGGCCTTGTCGATGGCCGGACCGGACGATCTCGAGGCGCTTGTCGCCGGCCTTGCCGAAACCTGAGGAGACCTGACCATGTTTGATCTGTCAGGGCGCAAAGCCCTCGTCACCGGAGCCTCCGGTTCCATTGGCAGCGCAATCGCGACGGCCTTGCATGCAGCCGGAGCGCATGTCGCCATCTCGGGCACCCGGGAGAGTGCGCTTACCGCGCTTGCCGACACCCTTGGAAACGACAGGGTGACGGTCGCGCCCGCAAACCTGGCCGATCCGGACGAGCCGCAACGGCTGGCCGGCGACGTCGACAAGGCGGTGGGCGGCATCGATATCCTGGTGAACAATGCCGGGATTCTGAGAGACAACCTGTCCATGGTCATGAAGGACGACCAGTGGGACGAAGTCATTGCGCTCAATCTGACGTCGGGCTTCAAGCTCACTCGGGCCTGCCTGCGAGGCATGATGAAGCGCCGTTTCGGGCGTGTCATCGGGATCTCCTCGGTCGCCGGCGTTATGGGCAATCCCGGCCAGGCGAATTATTCGGCCGCCAAGGCCGGCATGATGGGCTTTTCGAAGTCGGTCGCGCGCGAGGTCGCCAGTCGGGGCATCACCGTCAATACGGTTGCACCCGGTCTGATCGAGAGCGCGATCAACGAATCGCTTACCGACAAACAACGCGAAACCATCCTGGCGGCGATCCCGCTCGGCCGTCTCGGCAGCGCCGAAGAAGTTGCCGCCTCGGTCCTCTATCTGGCCAGTGACGAAGCCGCCTACATGACCGGTCAAACGCTTCACCTGAATGGTGGAATGGCCATGGTCTGACCAGGCCCGCAACCCCGCGTAACGCACCGTTTTAGGGCGAAAAATCGTTGTGGAGCGCGACTGGCCAAGGGAAAAAAAGTGTGATACCAACCGCGCCAACTTGCCGGTCAGAAAAGCTTCACGACAGTAACAATCCGAGCGTCCGGAGCAATCTTTCCGGAAGGGAACCGGTTCCCGCAATCCATTCGAAAATAACAGGCAATCGAAGGTGAAATAATGAGCGATATTGCTGAACGTGTGAAGAACATCGTGGTCGAGCACCTGGGCGTTGAGGCCAAGCAGGTGGTCGAGAGCGCGAGCTTTATCGACGACCTCGGTGCCGACAGCCTGGATACGGTCGAACTCGTGATGGCCTTCGAGGAAGAATTCGGCTGCGAGATTCCGGACGACGCCGCCGAAACCATCCTGACCGTCGGTGATGCCGTCAAATTCCTGGAAGCGCAGGACAAGTAATCCCGCCTTGCTTTGCGGACACCCGATCCCTGACATGCAGGACGCCTGAATGAGACGCGTTGTCGTTACCGGGCTTGGAATGGTGACGCCGCTTGGCTGCGGCGTGGAGCCGACGTGGTCGCGCCTGGTCGCTGGACAAAGCGGCGCGTCGAAGGTCGACCATTTCGAGGTCTCTGACCTTTCCTGCCAGATCGCCTGCCAGATCCCGCGCGGCGATGGATCGGACGGCACGTTCAATCCGGACGACTGGATGGAATTGAAAGAGCGTCGCAAGGTCGACGACTTCATCCTGTTCGCCATGACGGCGTCCCAGCAAGCGCTGGACGACGCGGACTGGCATCCGGAGCGCTACGAGGACAAGATTCGCACCGGCGTGCTGATCGGTTCCGGGATCGGCGGTGTCGAAGGGATCGAACGCGGCGGCTTTGCCTTGAAGGAAAAAGGACCGCGGCGGGTCAGCCCGTTCTTCATACCCGGGCGGCTGATCAATCTGGCGAGCGGCTACGTGTCGATCAAGCATGGCCTGATGGGTCCGAACCATGCCGTCGTAACGGCGTGTTCGACCGGGGCTCACGCTATCGGGGACGCATCCAGGCTGATCGCGCTCGGCGATGCCGAGATCATGGTCGCGGGCGGATGCGAGTCGCCGGTTTCCCGGATCTCGATGGCCGGTTTTGCAGCGGCCCGTGCATTGTCTTCCGGCTTCAACGACGAACCGACCAAAGCATCACGGCCCTATGACAAGCGGCGCGATGGATTCGTAATGGGCGAGGGCGCGGGCATTGTCATCCTCGAAGAATACGAACATGCCAAGGCGCGCGGCGCCAAGATCTATGCCGAGATCGTCGGATACGGCCTGTCGGGCGACGCCTATCACATCACCGCTCCGTCCCCGGAAGGCGACGGTGCCTATCGATGCATGACGGCGGCCATTGAGCGAGCTGGCTTGCGGCCCTCCGAAATCGATTATGTCAATGCACACGGCACGTCGACGCCGATCGGCGACGAAATCGAGCTGGGTGCCGTGCACCGCCTCGTGCAGGATGGTGCGCCGAACCTGACCATGTCATCGACCAAATCGGCAGTTGGGCACTTGCTCGGCGCCGCCGGTGCCGTGGAGGCGATCTTTTCGATCCTCGCGATTCGCGACAATGTCGCTCCGCCGACCCTTAATCTCGACGATCCGTCGGTCGAAACCACGATTGACCTTGTGCCGCATGTGGCGAAACACAAGGAAATCAACGTTGCGTTGTCGAATTCATTTGGTTTTGGTGGAACAAACGCGTCGGTTGTGTTCCGGGCGCCCGAATAGCCGGTCCTTATCTTCCCAGACTCACAAATATGCCATAAAGCCGAATGAGTTTGCCCAGTCGGAACGCGGGAATCGGGCCTTTTGATTGCCCTTGCCGCCGGATGGAATCCACAGGACACACGTTCGATGTCTAATACGAGCGGAAAGTGCTCCAGGTGATGTCCCCGCAGGTTCCCGGGTAGTTAAGATGTTTCGTGCCCCTGTCATAGGAACGGTCCATTGGTCCCGCGCAGCCCCAGAGAGTTGATCGAACCCGAAAAGGCGCCGCCGCTGCCGCAGCGGTCGCGCCGGTCGCGTCATCCGATCGTGGTCATCCTCAATTTTTTCATGACGCTTTCCGTCCTCGCCGTCCTGGCGCTTGGCGGCCTGTTCTACTGGGGAAAGATCGAATTCGAGTCGTCCGGTCCGCTCCGGCAGGACAAGACCGTGCTCATCCAGCCGGGTACGGCGTCGGAGAGCATTGCCAACATTCTGGAGCGCCAGGGCATTATCTCGAACCGCTGGGTGTTTTCCGGAGCGGTGCGTGCCTACAAGGCGAACGATCAGCTGAAAGCCGGAGAATACCTCTTCAAGTCCGGCGCGACCATGCGCGACGTGATGGAAACGATCGTGCAAGGCAAATCCATCCTGCACAATGTGACTTTCCCGGAAGGCTGGACCAGCGCACAGATTGTTGAGCGCATCCGTGCAAATCCCGTCCTTACGGGAACGATTGACGAAGTACCCCCGGAAGGCAGCCTTCTGCCGGAAACCTATCGCTTTACCCGCGGTGAAACCCGTCAGGAATTGCTGGACAGGGTCAAGCGTGCCCAGGCGCAGGTCGTGGCGGATGTCTGGGAACGGCGCAGCAGCGATCTGCCCATCGAAACGCCGGAAGATATGGTCATCCTCGCCTCGATCGTCGAAAAGGAGACCGGTCGCAGCGACGAGCGCACCCGGGTTGCGGGAGTTTTTGTCAACCGCATCAACCGCTCCATGCGCCTGCAATCCGATCCGACGATCCTGTACGGCCTTTACAAAGGCGAGGCCTGGATGCAGGCGCGCACCATCTTCCGCAGCGACCTGAGAAAGCCCAACCCCTACAACACATACCAGATCGACGGATTGCCGCCCGGGCCGATCGGCAATCCCGGGCGCGCGGCCCTGGAAGCGGTCGCCAATCCGTCGCGGACCAATGATATCTTCTTCGTTGCCGACGGGACCGGCGGTCATGTGTTTGCCGAAACCCTGGAAGAACACAATCGCAATGTCGCACGCTGGCGCCGGATCGAGCGGGAACGCAGGGAGAAGCGGGCGCAGGAGCAAAACAACGCGCCGGCATCCGAAGAGTCTTCCGAACCGCAAAGCAATTGATATCCCGCGTGTCGGTTTGTCCCGGCGCACCGGAGGCCGAAGAGCCGGCCCGGCGAACGGGAGATCGAATTGCCGGGAAAACCCGGCCTGCCGCGCGTTACCCGTCACCTGACCGGCGGGAATCGCATAGAATCGCACGATCGGAACCTGGCGAGGTGGTTGCGGTCTTGAACGGCAACGGGATGTCCGGTCGGCGGGGCTGCGGGGAGGGGTGATGACGGCTCTATCAAGCATGACCGGGTTCGCCCGCACGGAAGGGGCAACCGAAACCGCCGCCTGGACCTGGGAAATCAAGTCCGTCAACGGGCGCAATCTCGATATCCGCACACGGCTGCCTTACGGCTACGAATTCCTCGATCCGCTGATCCGCAAATCGGCGGCGAACCGGCTTACCCGCGGGTCCCTGACGGCCGCGCTGTCGGTGCGCCAGGAGGGCGGCACCGGCCGATTGCGGCTCAATGAGGACAATCTGACGATCGTGCTCGACGCAATTCGGGTGGTGTCTGAACGTGCCGATGTGGAGCGGCCGCGACCGGAAGCCATTCTGAACCTGCGTGGCGTTCTGGAACTGGCCGAAGATCCCGACGACGAAGAAGAAACCGGGTTGAGGACTGCCTTGCTGGAAAGCTTTGAGGCAGCGATCGAGTCGCTCGCCGGGACCCGCGCCGAGGAAGGGGAATTGCTGCGCCCGCATTTCGAGCAGCAGCTCAAGGTTATCGGCGATCTGGCCGACCGGGCTGCGGCCGTGCCAGGCCACCAACCGGACGCCATCCGTCAACGACTGAACGAGCAGATTCGTCAGCTTATGGACGACCAGAAGGGGCTTGACGAAGCGCGGGTCCTGCAGGAGGTCGCGCTGCTCGCAACCAAGGCCGATATCCGTGAGGAAATCGACCGTTTGCGGGCGCATTGCCGGACGGCAAAGGATCTGATTTCAGCCGGCGGTGTGATCGGTCGACGGCTCGATCACCTTTGTCAGGAATTCAATCGCGAAGCGAACACGATCTGCTCCAAATCCAACGATGTCGACATGACGGCGATCGGGCTGGAATTAAAGGCGGTGATCGACCAGTTTCGCGAACAGGTCCAGAACCTGGAATAGGATACGGATATGACTGAAACGACACCTTTGCGACGCCGTGGGGTCATGTTCGTCCTGTCTTCACCGTCCGGAGCCGGCAAATCGAGCCTGGCCCGCCTTCTTCTGGACCGCGAACGGGATATCAAGCTCTCGATTTCAGTGACAACCAGACCCCGCCGGCCGAGCGAACTGGAAGGCGTGCACTACCATTTTGTCACCGAACGCCAGTTCCTGGCCATGCGTGACCGGGGCGACCTTCTGGAATGGGCCGAGGTGCATGGCAATTATTACGGGACGCCGCGGGATCCGGTCGACGAGGCGCTGGAGGATGGGCGCGATATCCTGTTCGACATCGACTGGCAGGGCACGCTGCAATTGTACGAGGCATGCCGCGAGGATGTCGTGAGCGTGTTCGTGCTGCCGCCGTCCATGCAGGAATTGCGGTCGCGGTTGGAACGGCGGGCCGAGGACTCTGCGGACGTCATTGCCCGGCGCCTGAAAAACGCCGCGCAGGAAATCGTGCACTGGAACGAATACGACTATGTGCTCGTGAACGACGATCTGCAGGCTGCCTTTTCAAACATGCAGTCCATATTGACAGTCGAGCGATTAAGACGGCAGCGGCGAAGCGCGGTCGGGCCGTTCGTCGACGCCCTTCTAGCGGAAATGGCGTAGCTGCTGTTTCAGGCTAACGGATGGCTGTCGCATGCGCGCGTGCCAGCGCGACAAAGTCCTCTACCGTCAGGGTTTCCGCCCGCCGACGCGGATCGATACCG
>JANQQB010000115.1 GCA_028285165.1 Rhodobiaceae bacterium | reverse complement strand
GACGGCACCGCTGCCCTGCCTTGCCTGTTCCGCAAATCCCGGCCGTCCGGTCCGCAGGATTGCCCCAGCATTGAACCTGCCGCGGATTCGCGAAATTTCTTCGCTTCATGCCGCCGGCCGAGTGCCTATGGCTGGCCGGTCGGTTCGGCAATTCTGTTATGCCCGGCCCGGCCCGCTGTCAATTCTGACGACCAAGTCTTCTCCGTTGGCATCAAAGGGATCAACCCTGGTTTTGTTCCTGAAGGCCCGGGAAGAGATAGATTGCCGGGCTCTGGAAATCGAAGTTCGGGTCCTCCCAGCCAATCATCTTGCCGGGATTCAGCAAGCCTTTCGGATCGGCATCGCGCTTGAAATCGAGCTGCACCTGGTCGGTCTGCTTCATGCCGCCCTCTTCGAGCGTGTAGCGGTGCGGGTTGAAGATCGGGCAACCGTGCTCCTCGTGCAGGCGCATGATCTCTTCCAGCCGGTCTTCGGTGGAAAACCGCACGATCGGCAGGCCGAAGCAGGTGATGTTGCCGTCAAAACGCACGAATTCCAGGTGGCCCGGCACTTCGTCGCCGAACAGCGATTCCATCTTGCCGACGCGTTCGATGTGGTCCGGGTAGGGATAGAGCACCTGCAGATAGGTGATGGTCGGATCGACCCGCAGGCCGCGCAGCGTGGTGTGGTTCCAGGCCAATTCGTAGGCCGGCGGCAGGGATTTCAGGTCTTCTTCGGTCGCCTTGTCGGACCGATAGACGATGTCACCGACGGAGCGACCGGCCAGGACTTCGAAGGCGGACATGGCGAACGGCGCGACCATGAACACACACACGCTCTGATCCTTGCGCAGGTATTTCTTGTGGCGCAGGAAATAGTCATGCGGTACGGGAGCCGCGATCGGCGCGATCTCCTTGGTCAGAATGCCGTCCTGGTTGCCGATCTCGTTGCCGAAATGCACCGCGTCCATGAAGGAATCGAAGCCGACGATGACGTCGACCCAGTCATAGGATGCCGCCAGCGGCATCTCCACTTCCGTGATGATGCCGTTCGTGCCGTAGGCATGGATCACCTTGTGCACATCGTCGCCACTCAAGTCGAGAATCCGGGGCTCGGCTTCCATGGTCACGACCCGGGCGCGGATGACGTTGCCGAGATCCCTGAGCCCGCCCCAATTGATGGATCCGACGCCGCCGGACCCGCCGGCAATGAAGCCGCCGATCGTCGCCGTGCGATAGGTCGAGGGATGCATGCGCAATTCCTGGCCGGTCTGCTGGCGCGTGACGGTATCGATATCGGCAATGATCGCGCCGGCTTCGGCAACGATCGATCCGCTGGCAATGCGCTTGATCTTGCGCATTTCGGCAAGGTTGAGCACCACGCCGCCGGAAAGCGGCATGGCCTGTCCGTAATTGCCCGTGCCGGCGCCGCGAGTCGTCACGGGTACATCGTGGGCGTAACAGGCTTTGAGGACGCGGATCACGTCCGCTTCGGTGCGTACGGTCACGACCAGGTCGGCCGTAACCTCGTCGAGCTGGCGTTTCAGGACCGGAGAGTACCAGAAGAAGTCGCGGCTCTTCTGTTTGACGATGGCCGGATTGTCCTCGATCGGCAAGCCTTCCAGATCGGCTTTCAGGGCGGCGTAGTCGGTCATTGTTTTTCTCCCAGAACCGGGTCGAGTTCGCGGTAATCGGGCAAGGTCGTGTCGATGGCCCTGCCGTTCCGGACAATCGTCCTGTCCGATTGCGGCCGCGACAGCAATTCCGTCCAGGTCCGTGCGCGAAACAGCGCAAGATCGGCCGGGCCGCCCACGCGCAACGTGCCCGCCTCAATCGGCGATACTATCCCACCCGGCGTCGCGGTTATTGATTTAGGCCAATCGCCGAACGGATGATCGAAATGCAGGATGCGCGTCGCCTCGCGAAACACTTCGAGCGCGTCGAGATCGCCATAGGCGTAGAACGGATCGCGCGTGTTGTCGGAGGCGACGGCAACGGGAATGCCGCGCTCCCGCATTTCGTGCAACAGGGTGACGCCGCGCCAATGCGGTGTGCGGCCGGGCAGCCGGTCCTGCAGGTAGAGATTGCACATCGGCAGCGAGACCACGGACAGCCCGGCCCGGGCGACCAGATCGAGCGTCTTGCGGGCCGTGTCTGCCGGCTGTTTCGCAAGCGAACAGCAATGTCCGACGGTGATCGGCCGCTCGAACCCGAAACGCAGGGCCGTCTCGGCGATCAGGTGCAGGGCGTTCGCGTTCGGATCGCCGGTCTCGTCGACATGGAAATCCAGATCGAAATCGTTGTCGAGCGCCAGGCGGAACAGCCGGTCGAGGCCGTGCCGCAATTCCGGAATCATGAAGGTGGCCGACCCGAGAATGCCGCCATGGCGTTTCAGTGTCGCGACGATTTCGCTCATCAGGCCGTCGTCGAGCGTCTGGTCGATGGCAGTCAGGCAGGCGGCCTGCAGCTCGATCCGGCCGGCCCATTCGGCCCGCATCTCGGCGTAAAGCGGCCAGGTGATGTCGATCTGGCCCGGATAGGTGTCGAGATGCGTTCGGATGGCCTTCGTGCCGTGGGCATAGGCGGAGCGCAGGGCAAAATCCATTCGGCGCGCAATGTCTTCGGCCGACCAATGCGCGTCGCGGTCGGCCCTGACCGCGGTGAGCGCGCCGTCGAACGTGCCGTCGGGATTGGCCTTGCGATGCCAGATATGGCCCTTGTCGAGATGGGTATGCATGTCGACGAAACACGGCCAGACCATGCCGCGGTCGAGCGAGAGCGCGGGGCTCTCTGCCAGCCCCGTGCCGGTTTTGTCGATCGCCTCGATCCTGCCATCGGCGATCGTCAGGTCGACCCGTGCGAGCCCGTCCGCGTCGGCATCGAGCGCCATGCCCTCGACAAGACAGGCAGGAACGGTCGCGTCGGCGATCCGGTACCGGTCCGCCGCCGGCATGTCCGCAAATCCGGTCTGCACGTCAGTTCTCCCGCTTCAGGGCGCTCTCATGCCATTTGCGCAGGAACAGGTGGGAAATCAGGCTCATTGCCATGAAGATGAGGATGCCGGAGGCCGAGATCAGGATGATCGCGGCGAACATGCGCGGGATGTTCAACCGGTAGCTCGCCTCCAGGATGCGGAAGGCAAGGCCGGACCCGACGCCGCCGGTCCCGGCCACGAATTCGGCGACCACGGCGCCGATCAGCGACAGGCCGCCGGCAACCTTGAGGCCGCTTAGGAAATACGGCAGGGCCGCCGGCAGGCGCAGGTGCCACAAGGTTTGCCAGGTCGAGGCGCCATAAAGCTGCATCAGGTTGCGCAGGTTGTGATCGGCGGAGTTCAGGCCGAGTGTCGTGTTCGACAGGATCGGAAAAAACGCGACGATCCAGGCGCATATGAGAAGCCCGACGATCTTGGAATCCACATAAATGAAGATCAGCGGCGCAATGACGATGATCGGGGTCACCTGAAGGATCACCGCGTAGGGGAAAAACGACATTTCCACCCATTTCGACAGGGCGAAGAGGATGGCGAGGCCGACGCCGCCGACGATCGCTATGGCGAGCGCACCGAACGTGATCTTGAGCGTGACGAGCAGCGACGCCGACAGCAGCGCCCAATCGTTGATCAGGGTCTCAAAGACCAGGCCCGGTCGCGGCAGGATGTAGTGCGGGATGCCGTTCCATACGCAGATCCGGTCCCACAGATAGATCGACAGCGCCATGACGACGACCGGCAGGATCCACCGGGCAAGCCGGTCGCGGCGTGCACTGCGCGCCCGCCGGATTTCCGCCTTGTCGATCTCCACGCCCTTTGCCTGTTCGGGCGGCGGCAGCGTGTCGTCTATTGTGGCCATCATCCCGTTCCGTAGTCAGAGATGGTCTGCCGAATCCATCGCTCCGTGCAGGGCGGCGGAGGCGGTTCGGCAATAATCGTTGTAGGTCTGCGAGGTGCGAAACGCATCGCCGCGCGGGTAGGGCGCCTCGACCTCGATGTCTTCCACGACCCGGCCCGGCCGCGCCGCCATGACGACGATCCGGTTCGACAGATAGACCGATTCAAACACCGAATGGGTCACAAAGATCACCGTGAACCCGAAGCGCTGCCACAGGTCGAGCAGATCGTTGTTGAGCTTGAAACGCGTGATCTCGTCGAGGGCGGCGAACGGTTCGTCCATCAAAAGGAGTTTCGGCTTGGTCACCAGCGCGCGGGCGATCGAGACCCGCATTTTCATGCCGCCGGACAATTCGCGCGGATAGGCATGTTCGAACTTTTCCAGCCCGACCATGCGCAGCGCGTCCATGACCCGGTCCCGGGCCGCGCGTTTCGAATGGCCCTTGAGCTTCAGGGGCAAGTGTACGTTGCCGAACACGGTCGACCAGGGCATCAGCGTCGGCTCCTGGAAGACAAACGAGATGTCGTGATCGACTTCGCCTTCGGACGTGTCGCCGTTCTCCGGCCAGTCGATGCGCCCCGTTGTCGGGGCACCGAGACCGGCAATGATGCGCAAGACCGTCGATTTGCCGCAGCCGGATGGCCCGAGCAGGCTCATGAACTCTCCAGCACCGACGGACAGCGTCATGTCGCGCAGGGCGACGGTTCCGTTGGAAAAGGATTTCGAAATGTGCTGGAGCGACACTACCGGCGGAAGCGTGCGGGCCGGCGCGGCGGCCGGTGCGCTCATGGACGTCATACAGAACCCGTTCGGTTCGCGGGCCGGATCCGCCTCAAAGAAAGCCCTTCAAGGCGGACCCGGCAGCCGATCATTTGGTCAGCGATTTCTTGATGTCGAGGCCGACACCCTTGTTCACAAAATCGAGCGTGTAAGACGCCTTGAAGTCGAGACCGTCTTCGACGACGCCGGCCGCAACCATCTTGTTGTAAAAGCTCTCGAACCGCTCGTCGGTCATGGCGCCGATGCCGAGTTCCTCGGTATCGCCGGAATCGACGATGCCGTATTGCTTCATGGCGGCGATCGAAAACGCGATCTGTTCATCCGACATTTCCGCGTTGTCGGCCTGGATCAGTTCATTGGCCGCGGAATTGTCGCCATAAAGATAATTGGTCCAGCCGAGGGCAGAGCCGTCGACGAAACACTTCACCCATTCCGGGTTCTCGTCGATCGTCTTCTGCATCACCTCAATCGTCGTCGCATAGGAATTGAACCCGAAATCGGCGATCAGGAAGGCGTTCGGCTTGAAGCCGCCCTCGCGCTCGATGGCAAACGGCTCGGAGGTCACATAGCCCTGCTGGCCGGACTTCTTGTCGGCGATGAACGGCGCCGGGTTGAAGGTATAGGGTTTGCGCTGTTCGGCGGTGAAGCCGAATTCGGTCATCATCCACTGGTAGTAGGACTGGAAGCCGTTGTCGCCGATGAACAGGGTGGCGTCCTTCAGGCTTTCCCAGGTGTCGAAGCCCTCACCCGGATGGGTCAGGATGACCTGCGGTTCCTTCTGGAAGCTGGCTGCGACGACCTTCAGCGGGATGCCTTCCTTGACCGCGGAAAAGGCCTGCAGAATGTTGCCGCCCATATGGAAATCGATCTTGCCGGCCAGAAGCAGGGCACGGTTGTTGCCCTGCGGTCCGCCGGGCTCGATGTTCACTTTCAGGCCGCAGGCCTCATAGGTGCCGTCGGCCACAGCCTGGTAATAGCCGCCATGCTCTGCTTGGGCGACCCAATTGGTCCCGAACGTCACCTCGTCAAGGGCCAGGGCGGCCGTGCTGGCCGAGGCAAGCAGGGCCGCCAGTCCGATGGTTCCGGTAATGGTTTTCATGTCGTCCTCTCTGTCTGGTCGTCGCGGTTTGCCGCGTCGTCTCTTGATTCCGGTCCGGGAAAGTTCCCTGCCTTTCGATCCGGCTGGATGGAGCGGTCGGCCAATTGCGGTCGGGCGACCGGATGTGTCCTGGAAGAGTGTCCGCCCCTTTCCCGGTTGGCAAAATGTTAGACCAGTTTCCGAACACGCAAAAGTCCGTATTCCGTAACGCCTGCCCATTGTTCGGGCAGATCGTGCCTGCTTGCACGGCAATTGCCGTCAGCATAGCCTGATGCGGCATACACCCGCCTGGTGTGGTGGTTCAGAAATACATGCTGTTTAGGATTGCTTCTCCGGTCCTGTGGGTAGGAAGGGTCGCGCAGGCGATGCTGACGCATCGTCAAGCGGCGCTGACGCCCTCCACAGGACCGGAGAAGCAACCGTCCGGCGCGATTTCATGGCTCTCGGACGTCGTTGCGCGGGTCTTGTGATGCGCCAGCATCACGGCGACCCACGCGCCTTGCCGAGAACCCTGAAAAGGCGTCCTAAATGGCATGTATTTCTGAACCACCACACTAGTTCTTTCGTCGGCGATCCGGAGATCCCTTCCATGAAAACCCACACACCGGACACGATCCGCGCGCCGTTTGCCCGATACAGCCATGCGGTCGAAGTCCCGCCGGATACGCGTCTTCTGGTCTGCTCCGGACAGCTCGGCATCACGCCCGATGACACAATCCCGGAAAGCGCGGAAAACCAGGCCGTCCTGTGTTTTGAAAACATCGGCGAAATCCTGCGGAGCGCAGGCATGGACTTTGCCGACATCGTGCGCATCAACGCCTATGTCAGCGACCGGGAACACCTCCAAGGTTACATGGCCGCCCGCGACCGCTTCGTCGCCGATCCGCCGCCGGCATCGACGCTCATGGTGGTCAGCGGCTTTACCCGCCCTGACTTCAAGGTCGAAGTGGAGGTGATTGCCGGCAAACGGGACGGTTGAGGCGGTCGCCTTGGACCGGCCCGACGGGCGTTGTTCGGCACACGGTGGAAGGTGTGACAAAGCCGCCCGGGCTCCCGGTTTTGTTGATCAGGTCGATGTCTGATCAAATAAGTCCGGCCGATAATCATGAAGTTCCTGCATCACATACGGCATTCAATGCGTATTCGTTGATCATCGCGGTCCCCTGTTCTAGTCTCCGGTAAAACACTCTTTCAAAACACTGTTTTTGGCCTTGCAAGACATTTGCGGCACGTCCGGATGGCACCCGTCCGGCGCGTATCTGTCGCCTATGCGCGATCGGCATGCCGTGAGTTTTGAGGGAGCAAGGGGTTTTCATGGCTGAGCACATCACCCGAAACGGGACCCGGATCTCGATTTCCGGCGGGTTTTCGATCCAGGAAGAAAGCCCAACCGGAGACGATGCATCCCCGCGCCGCCGCTCCGGTTCGATGCCGGGTCCCGAATCGATCGCCGCTGCTCCGGACGCCCGTCCTGTGAACGCCCTGTTTTCCGGACTTGCCGATCAGAACATCGGATTGTTCGACGTCATCGCCCTTGCGCCGCCGGATGAGACAGCGGGCCCGCGACGGCGTGTGCTCGACGATGCGACGGCCGAGCCTCCGACAATCGAAGTGCCGGTCGAAGCCGGCGAGGGGGCGGCCGTCCTTGTCGAGCGCGACGGGGCTTTCGAATGGGTGCTGCCGGAACCGCGCGGGCCGGAGAGTGTCCGGCGCACCGGTGCCGGGACCGGCCGCGATTATGCCGTCTTTCGGCTTGGCGCCGGGCGCGCGCCGGCCGGGACGGAATCCGCCCGCCGAGGCGGGATCGTCGACTGGCTGGCCGGCGAGCTGATCGACAAGGTACGGGTCTATGTCGTCAAATACCTTGCCGGCAAAGCCGTCGATTTTGCGCGCAACAGGATCGACGACAAAGTCGTTCCGGGGCTGATCCGGCTCGACAGCGACGATCCGGACACCTGGACGTTCGACCGATCGGGTGCGGTCACGCTGCCGGCCATGCAAACAGGCCGCCTTCTGCTCGTCCTCCACGGGACCTTTTCCAGTACGCTCGGAAGTTTTGGCGCGCTGGGCATGACGCAATGGGGCAGGGATTTCCTGAAGGCGGCGCGCCAGCGCTATGACGGGCTGTTCGGATACGACCACAGCACGCTCGGCGAAACGCCCGAAGAAAACGCGGCTTCGGTCTATGAAGCCCTGAAAACCCTGTCGCCGCCGCCGGGAACCGAGATCGACGTGCTCGCCTTTTCGCGCGGCGGTCTCGTCGCCCGGCTTCTGATCGAACGGCTGTTGCCGTCCGGCGACCTGCCGGTTGTGCCGGGAAAAGCGGTTTTTGTCGGGTGCACGAATGGCGGGACGGCGCTGGCCGACCCGAAAAACTGGAAGACGTTTCTCGATCTCTACACGAACCTTGCGGTGGCCGCGGGCCGCGGACTGGAAGTGCTCGACGCCGGCACGGCCAGTACCATCGTCACGCAGAGTGTAAAAACGCTCGGCGGGTTTGTGCAGGCCGTCGTCGACACGACGATCGAGGACCGGATGGTGCCGGGCATCGCCGCGATGGCGCCGAACAGTCCGCTCGTCCTCGGCCTGAACGGACCGCAATCCGCCGCGCCCCTCCCGAATGTACGCTATTTCGCGCTCGGTTCGGATTTCGAACCGACATTGTTCTCAGGTGGCGGGATGGATGCCGGCCTCCCCGGATTTCCCGTACGCGCCTTGCAGAGTATTGCGGATTTCGGCGTCGACCAGTTGATGCAGGAGCATAACGACCTCGTGGTCGATACCCAGGCCATGACGCAGTTCGGGCCGCTGTCGGACCGGCTTGTCGACACAGCGATGAAGCCCGAGAACGCTCTGATCTATCACACAAATTATTTCGAGAACGAAGACGTGGTGCGTACGGTCGGTGCGTGGCTCAACGAAGATGTCCGGACCGGGGCGGTTCCGAGCGCTCCGTCGATGCCGTCGCCGCCCCCGCCCTCCGATGGCGGCGTGTTGCCCGGTATCGGGGCAGCGGAAATCGACTGGTCGGATACGCCGGTGCGGCGAGGCAGTGATCCGGCGCCGGCGCCGCGCCCGTTAGACAGTGACGGCGGAACCGGTATCGGATCCCGGCGTCCGGATCCGTTTCCGGATGTTTCGGAGTTCGAGGAG
>JANQQB010000075.1 GCA_028285165.1 Rhodobiaceae bacterium | reverse complement strand
GTGTATTTTCGCGGGTTCGGCGAATGCCAGGCGAGTAAATGGGTGAAAGATCCCGAGGCGTGGGCCGGACTTATGACGCAGGTTTCCTGCCGTGGCGGTCACACACAGATCGAGCGGGTCCTGAAGCATGCCCGCAAGGAGACGAATCAGACCAAGGTCAACGCCATGGTCTATGTCGGCGATTGCATGGAAGAGAATATCGACGATCTTGCAGCGATTGCCGGTGAACTGGGTCTGCTCGGAATGCCGGTGTTCCTGTTTCAGGAAGGCCGGGAGCCAGGCGCGGAAACGGCTTTTCGCGAAATAGCGCGCCTGACCGGTGGTGCTTTTTGCCGTTTCGACGCAGGGTCGGCCTCACAATTGAAGGAACTGCTCTCGGCGGTTGCCGTCTATGCCGCCGGTGGGCGCAAGGCACTTGAAAACTATAGTGGCGCCGGAGGCGGCGCACGCGCCTTGCTCGAGCAGCTGAGTTAGCGCCGCGCACGAATCGTATGCAGTATTTCCTACTTGCCATTCTGGTCATTTTCATCGTCGCCTTCGGGCTGCGTGCGTTTTTGAATGCGAATCCGAAGGATCTGGCCCGGACGTTGCGAAAGCTGGCCGGGATTGGCGCCTTGATGTTGGCGGCCTTCTTCGCGGTCACCGGCCGGTTCATCTTTGCGGTGCCGTTGGGGATCCTGGCGATGTCGCTGCTGGGACGCGGTATTGCAGGACCCGGCGGGTTCGGTTCTTTTCCCGGCGGCGCGAACAAGAGCGCCGGCCAACGCTCGCGCGTACGCACGCAGAACGTCGAAATGGAGCTCGATCACGACACCGGCGACATGGAGGGCACGGTGCTGAACGGAAAGTTCGCCTCACGCCCGTTGTCGTCGCTCGACGAGGCCGAGCTGCTCGCGCTTTTGGGGGAGTGCCGGACGTCGGATCCGCAGGCGGTGCAGCTGATCGAGGCCTATCTGGACCGGCGTTTTCCGGATTGGCACGACCGGGCTGGACAAAGCCGCACATCTGATCAGGCGGCAGGGCAAGGCGACGGGCCGATGAGTGTGGACGAGGCCTATGAAATCCTCGGCCTCGAACGCGGCGCCAGCAAGTCCGATATCCGCCGGGCGCACAGGACGCTGATGAAGAAGATGCATCCCGACCATGGCGGGTCGACGTACTTCGCGGCGAAGATCAATCAGGCAAAAGATTTGTTGCTTGGGTCGTAGCGGCGCGGTCCGCTTATTCAGCAGACATCACGACGCAGGTGATCGCACGCTTCTTGAGCTGTGAGCAGGCGCTGCGGGCCGCGCTTCGCGTGAATCCGGCAAACCGGGCGCGGTACAGGCTGCGTTTCGGCTGCACCAGCGCGGTGGTCAGCGGCGGATGGCCGCGAATGACATCGCCGGCTTCGGTCTGGATGGCGGCCAGCCGCTGCATGGCATCGTTGCGGCTGGTATAGGCGCCAACCTGAATGTGATACCGGCCTTTTTTCTGCGGCCGCTCGCCGGTGTCGTGTTGCAGCGGCGCGGGTTTCGGTTTCGGTGAGGGCGGCACGGCGCCAGCGGGCGCTGATCCCTGGGCAAGCGTGTATTGCTTGGCAGCGGGCGTGTTTGAAACGGCCCGGAATGTCGGCGCCGTAGTGGCGACCATCGTGCTCTTCTTCTTCTGATGCTTCTTCGGCAGTTGGGCCGAGGCACGCGGAAGCGACTTGTTCAGGATGGCTTGCATATTTGCGTTGCGCCGTTTCGACGTCTTTCCGCCAAACACGACGGCAATCAGATGCTTGTTGCCGCGACGCACGTTCGCCAGAAGATTGAAACCCGACGCGCGGATGTATCCGGTCTTGATGCCGTCCGTGCCTTTGTAGCTGAACAAAAGCCGGTTGTGGTTGCGATACTTTTTGCCGCGGTAGGTGAAATACTTGCGGCTGAAATACTTGTACCGTTCGGGGTGATCGAACATCAGCCGGTTGGCCAGCGTGATCATGTCACGGGCCGTTGTTATCTGGTCCTTGTTGGGCAGCCCGGACGCGTTCTTGAAAACGGTCTTCTTCATGCCGATTGCGTGCGCTTTCGCCGTCATCAGCTTGGCGAAGTTTGCTTCGCTCCCGGCGATATTCTCCGCAACGACCACGGCGACGTCATTCGCTGACTTCGTCACCAAGGCCTTGATGGCGTCACGCACGTATATGGTCTGCCCCGGCTTCAGGCCAATTTTTGACGGCGGTGCCTTTGACGCGGTCTTGCTGACGGTGAGCTTCGACGTCTCTTTGAACTTTCCGGCTTCCATGTAGTCGAAAAGCAGGAACAGGGTCATGATTTTGGTCAGAGACGCGGGGTAGCGCTTGGCGTCGCCGGAGCGCGAGAAGAGAATCTTGCCGGTATGACCGTCAACGACCATCGCCGCGTATTTCGCAGCATGCGCGCTGCCAGGCCGCCC
>JANQQB010000061.1 GCA_028285165.1 Rhodobiaceae bacterium | reverse complement strand
GCTGGTTAACGCTCCCGACGCCCTGATATGGCTCACCAAACACGGATGTTTCCGTGTTTGGCAAGGGGGTTCGCAAATCGGAAACATCCGATTTGCGGGAGGCCGGTTTTTCAGGCCTTCTGGACGTCGTTGCGGCCGCCTTGTGGTCAACCAAACCACGGCGGCGACCGCGCCTAGCCAGAAGGCCTGAAAAGCCGGTCAAATGGATCAATCTAATCACACAATGCTCTAGGGTTACGTACTGGCCGCGAGACAATTCTCCAGGTGCCGCAGAACCGGCGCCGAGCCTCGGCAGGAGAGCGCCTTCTGGTAGGCGGACCGCGCGTCCGCCTGACAGGTCAGTCGCCGCTGGATTTCAGCCCGTGCCAGATGAAAAGGCAGATAGGCGTCCAGGCTCTTTGTATTCGACAACGCCTCCAGATCCCGCATCGCAAGTGCTGCATCGCCGGCCATGGCACGCGCGACGCAGGCGTTGATGGCGACCACCGGCGACGCCGTCCGGTCCGCAAGCGTATCGTACAGCGCGACAATTCCCGACCAGTTGCAGGCATCCCAACTCGGCGACAGGGCGTGTGCGGCCGCAATCCCGGCTTCAAGATGATAGACTGAGACATCGGATCCGCTTTGTGCGGCCTGCAAATGGCTCAAGCCTTCCGCAATCAGCGCCTGATCCCATAAACCGCGATCCTGGTCGGCGAGCAGGACCGGATTTCCATCGTCTGCCTCACGCGCGTCGAAACGCGAAGCCTGGAAGGCGATCAGCGCGGCGAGCGCATGCGCATCCGGTGTTGCCGTTGCGCGGTGACCGAGGAGGACGCGGATCAGGCGCAAGGCTTCCATGGCGACATCGCGCCTGAGGAGTGTCTCGCCCTGGCGGGGCGCGTACCCCAGAGCGAACATCAGATAGATCACCTTCAGGACGGACCCGAGCCGGCGGGCAACATCGAATCGCGACGGCGGTTGGATCGCCTCCGCCCCGAGGTCACGCAGGCGACGTTTCGCGCGGGCAAGCCGCTGACCCGTTGCGGTATCCGCCTCCAGAAAGACACCGGCAACCTCACGGGCCGTGAAACCGCCGGCCACTTTCAGGGTAAGGCTCACTGTCGACTTTTCGTCCAGATCGGGATGACAGCACAGGAAGATGAGGTCGAGTTCGGCATCGTCGAGCCCGGCACCGTCGATCGCCGAAACAGGATCCGCTGCCCGACCGTCCGTGTCGGGGTCGTATCCGGTTTCGCGGCTTTCCCGGCGCAGCCGGTCATAGGCCTTGTTGCGGGCAACCCGGTTCAACCATGCCGCCGGATTGTCCGGTACGCCGCGATAGGGCCACGTGGCGATGGCCGCGGCGAGCGCTTCCTGAGCGACGTCTTCGGCCAGGTCAAGCCGGCCGCCGCCCAGCCGACCGACCAGATCGGCCACCAGCCGACCCCGACCGCGGCGGACCAGAAGGTCGATCCGCCGCCGGACGGCATCGTCGGTCTCGCTCATACGCCGTCGACTTTGCGGATCTCGATCCGGTCGTTGTGTTTGAGATGCGGATGGCTGCGTGCGATCTCGACGGCCTGGTCGTAGTCGTCAGCCGCAATCAGCATGATGCCGCCGAGAATCTCCGTCACTTCGGCAAGCGGGCTGTCATGCACTTCGACGGTTCCGTTCCGCGCCGCAAGCACCCGGCCGGGTTCGCTCACCAGCTTGTGTCCGCCCTGATAGACGCCATCGGCCGTCAGCTTTTCCACCCAGGCAATGTAATCCTTGATGATCGCCATATAGGCGTCCTGGTCGAGCCCGTCATATCGGCCCGGCGTGTGCGGCAGGAGGAGTGCGAATTGTGCCATCGGATTTCCTTTCGGATCGGTTCTGAGCAACGGGCCGCGGCCGGAACCGGCATCTTCAATGCACTGAGCCGACCCGCGGTCCGCATACCTGTCGAACGGACCGCGGCCATATTGACTCGCGATCGCGAAAAAAATCCACCGCGCCCGATCTCCTGTGACCGCATGACGGTTCCTGAAGCAGTGTGGCATGCCGGCGTGACCGGCATCGCGGTTCGCGGTATCAACGCGAACCGCCCGTTCAATGGGCCCGATCCCTGGTACCGTCGCTGTCATGATCCTGACCCTTGCCGTTTCCGGATACCGGTCGCTGCGCGATCTCGTCCTGCCGCTGGAACGCCTTACCGTCGTCACCGGCGCCAACGGCAGCGGCAAGTCGAATCTCTATCGTGCGATCCGGCTGCTGGCCGACGTCGCGCAAGGCCGGGCCATTGCCGCGCTCGCCCGCGAGGGCGGGCTGCAATCGACCCTGTGGGCCGGGCCGGAAGGCTTCTCGCGCGCCATGAAGCAGGGGGACGAACCGGTCCAGGGCACGGTGCGCCGCGACCGGGTCGGCCTGAAGCTCGGCTTTGCCGGCGAGGATTACGGATACGCGATCGATCTTGGCCCGCCGGTTGCCGCTGCCGGCTCGTTGTTCAACCACGATCCCGAGATCAAGGCGGAAAGCCTGTGGGCCGGGGAAAGCCTGCGCCGCAGCAACCTGTTGGCCGACCGCAACGGACCGACGGTTCGGGTCCTCGATCCGGCCGGCCAACGCGTGCCCGTCCTGACCGATCTCGCACCCTTTGACAGCATGATGACCCATGCCGCCGATCCGCAAGGCGCGCTTGAACTCCTGGTCGTGCGCGAACAGATGCGGGCCTGGCGCTTCTACGACCATTTCCGCACCGACGCCGACGCCCCGGCCCGCCAGCCCCAGGTCGGCACGCGCACGCCGGCACTCGCCTCCAGCGGCGCGGATCTCGCGGCGGCCTGGCAGACGATACGCGAGATCGGCGACAGGGTCGCCCTGGAGGCGGCTGTCGAAGACGCTTTTCCGGGCTGTACGGTCGACATCGTCGACCGTGACGGCCGGTTCCGGATCGATTTCAGACAATACGGCTTGTTGCGCCCGCTGCAGGCCCCGGAACTGTCGGACGGCACGCTGCGTTATCTGCTGCTCGTGGTCGCCCTTCTGACGCCTCGGCCCCCGCCTTTGATCGTTTTGAACGAGCCGGAGACGAGCCTGCATCCCGATCTGCTCGAACCGCTCGCCCGCCTGATCGCATCGGCCGCCTCGCGGGCGCAGATCCTGGTCGTCTCCCATGCCGACAGGCTGGTGCGGGCGCTCGAAGCCACCGGGCAGGCGGCCCGCTACGATCTTGTCAAAGACCTCGGCGAGACCCGCATCGAGGACGTCGATCCGCCACCCTGGGCATGGCCGAAGCGGTAAGCCCTCCCCCGCACGCCTTGTCCCAAGCCTTTCGACAACGGTTCGCCGGTAGCCAAGCATGAAAGTCAGCTTGACATGATACCATTTGGTGTTATTTTAAATAATACCTTTTGGTTTCATAAAAGAGCGCCCCCATGACAAATCTCTGCTTCGACATGAAATGCAGCGCCTTGCAGGTAGAGCCATGAATACCGCGGGGCCGGATCCGGGCGAACAGGGCGTGTTCCGGGCGCTTGCCGACCCGACGCGGCGGGACATCCTGGTTCACCTGACGAGCCGCGACATGACGATCGCCGAAGTCGCAGATCGCTTCGACATGACCCGCGCCGCCGTGCGCAAACATCTCACCATTCTTGAGGAAGGCCGGCTGATTTCCATTCGGCCGAGCGGGCGCGAGCGCCTAACCCGTCTCGAACCTCTCGGGCTCAAGGCGGCCGCCGATTGGCTCGACCGGTTCAGCCGGTTCTGGGACGCCCGCCTCGCCGCCTTGCAACACGCCGTCGAACAGGAAGAAAGTCAGAAAAAATGATCGCACCCGATACCATCGTCAAAACCGTGTTTTTCAACGCGGCGCCTGAAACCGTCTGGTCCTTCCTGGTCGAACGCGACAAGCTCGCCCAATGGTTCCATCCGCCGGAAGCCGACCTTTCGGCCAATAGCGAGTATAGACTTGTGACGACCTCCGATGACGGCACCAAGGTGCCGCTCATTTGGGGACGGGTCGTGGAAATGGACCCGCCGCGCAAACTGGTGACCACCTTCATCATCACACCCTTCAACGGCAACGAGACAACGGTCACCTGGGTCCTGGAAGAAGCGGCCGGCGGCACGCGGCTGACGCTCACCCATGAAGGCATCGCTGCGGCCGCGGGACCGGCAGCCCTCGACATGATCCTGCCGATGGACAACGGCTGGGACGAGCATTTCGCCGACTTGCGCAAGGCGGTCGCATAGGGCACATCCTGTTGGCATGACAAGACAGGCAATCACGATCCGGCGGGCCGGATATTCCGACCTGCCGACCATCGTCGATCTGCTGGCCGACGACGAAATCGGCCGCCTTCGGGAAGACCCGGCGCGGCCGCTCGCCGATGCCTATCTGTCGGCCTTCCAGGCGATCGACGCCGACCCCAACCAATTGCTGGCGGTCGCTCTCGACGGCGACCGAATTGTCGGCACGCTGCAGATCAGTTTCCTGCCCGGCCTGTCCCGGAAGGGCAGTTGGCGCGGCCAGATCGAGGCCGTGCGCGTCGCGTCTGAAACCCGCGGGACGGGGCTCGGCCAACAGATGGTCGAATGGGCGTTCGAGCGATGTCGCGAGCGGCACTGCGGCCTCGTCCAGCTCACCACCGACAAGCGCCGTCCTGACGCGCTGCGCTTCTACGAACGCCTGAACTTTAAGGCGACGCATGAAGGCTTGAAGCTTGAACTTGTTGGAGAGCCACATGAAGCGCCGCGTAAGCCCACATGAATCTGCACATGAAGATGAATTGATTAATTGATATATTTCAGGCACTTAAAAACACAGCCTGACTCAAACATACTTGATCCGTCCTCTCATGAGAGAGACGTTTTAATTCTTTTGCCGGCGCAGCATCACAGAGCGCTTTAACTGCCGCATCGCCGGCGATGCCTGATGGCAAAGTTGGTTGCGAGGACGGCCCGGCTGTGGCCTAAGGAACCGATTATATTCGTTCCAGGAGAGACCTGAACCATGCTGGATGTCGTCAATCTCAGGCGCGAACTGGAAACGGTTCGGGAGCATTGGTCACCGAAGATCGTCGGAAGGGTCAACGATCAATACGTCAAGGTGGCCAAGCTCAAAGACCAGCTTGCATGGCACAAACATGACGACGAGGACGAGCTTTTCTTGATCGTCAAGGGCCGCCTCGTCATCGAATACGAAGACACCGAAGTGGCGCTCGAAGAGGGCGATTTTCACATCGTGCCGAAGGGGCGTCTGCACAATCCGGTGGCGCATGAGGAATGCTGGATCGCGCTCATCGAAACGGTCACGACAAAACACACCGGCGACGTCGTGACCGAAAAGACCCGATCGATCGAAGACCAAATGATCGACCGGTAACGCGTCGCCCGGCCGGTCGCCACGCCGCCACGCACCGTGTCGTTGACGACACGATTCACGGCGCGGCGATGAAGCTCTTTGTCTTTTCCAATCCCTGGCGCATGTGATCGTCGAGATGCCGCAGCATGGCATCGAGATCGTCTCCGCAGGCCAGGTCGATATAGGTGTCGTGTGCCTCACGCTGCGGACCCGTTCGGCCATGCGCCTGCTGGTGGAGAGCAAAGTAGAATTGCAGGTTCGGCTTCAGCCGGTTCCAGCTTTGCTGAAGCAGGCGGTGCTCTGACAGTTCGTAACACCAGCTGTGCAGCTCAAGTTCCCTGAGGATTGCGGCAAAGGGATCGCTGCCCTCGACGATGGTTTTTGAAAGCCGGCTGTTGCGCTCTCTGAGATCGGCCATGGCAGCCGCATCCCGCTTGTCCCAGCACTGGCGAAACGCGAATTGTTCCAGCGCCGTGCGCAACGAATAGATCTCGTTCAGGTCCTCAAGCGTGATGTCGCGCACGAAGAGGCCTTTGTAAGGCTTGCTGACCACCAGGCCGATATCGACGAGTTCGCGAATGGCTTCGCGAAGCGGCCCCCGGCTGATGCCGAGTGCGGCGGCCAGGTCGATCTCGGTCAGTCGCGCGCCGGCGGCGAGTTCGCCCGACACGATCAGCCGTTTCAACTGATCGGCGGCGCGTCCCCGCAAGGTGGAATCGGTCAAGGGTCGAACGGCGGCAAGGGCTGTGTTCACGGGTGTCCGTTCTCCGGGAATGCCGCCGGCGGGAAATGCCCGCCGAGCGGCGACATCGGGAACGCGACCATGCGGATTCGCCCGTGTTTTGTCAAATTGTTGACAATCCTACAATATAACAATATGACAGCATCGTCGAACCCGACGGACCCTGTTTCGGCCCGCAATGCCCGACGGATTTCCCGGCGGGTTCGTTGTTACCGGCAATCAGCGAATGGGGAGCAGAAAGATGAAACGATCGAGCAAGCACATTGTTGCGTTCTGCAGCCTGGGTATCCTGGGCATGGCTATTGCCACACCGCTGCAAGCCCAGGACCGCAAGTTCGTGACGATCGGAACGGCCGGCGTGACCGGCATGTATTACGTCGTTGGAAACGCGATCTGTAAGTTCATGAACCGCGATACCGACAAACACGGCTATCGCTGCACCGCGCAGGCCAGCGGCGGATCGATCGCCAACCTGAACGGTATTGCCAAGGGCGACGTCGATTTCGGAACGGTTCAATCGGACTGGCAATTCCATGCCCTGCACGGATCCAGCGCGTTTTCCGAATCCGGCCCCAACAAAAAACTCAGATCCCTGTTTTCGGCGCATGCCGACGTCGTGACCGTCCTGGCACGTGCCGATGCCGGTATCGCCGAACTGGCCGACCTCAAGGGCAAGAAGGTCAACATCGGCAATCCCGGTTCCGGGTCTCGCGCCACCGCGGAGGTGCTTCTCGATGCCATCGGTATCGCCGTCGATGATCTGGCATTTGCCGCTGAGCTCAAATCGGCCGAGCAATCGGCGGCGCTTTGCGACAACAAGGTCGACGCGATCATGTTTTCAGCCGGGCATCCGGTCGGAAACATCAAGGAAGCCACGGTTTCCTGCGACACGGTTTTCATCCAGGTCGCAGGGTCGGCGGTCGATGAATTGGTCGAAAAGACGCCTTACTACTCAAAGGCGACAATTCCGGCCGGCCTCTACAAGGGGCAACCGGAGACCATCGAATCCTATGGACCACTGGCCACGCTCGTGACATCCACCGACACCGACGAGGAAGCCGTCTATCAGGTCGTCAAGGCGGTCTTCGACAACTTCAAGCGCTTCAAGGCACTGCGCCCGACATTTTCCGATCTCGACGAAAAGAGCATGATCGCCAACGGTACGATCGCACCGCTGCATGACGGCGCCATCCGCTATTACAAGGAACGAGGCTGGATGTAGGACGGGACCGCGGGCAACGCGTCCCGGGGCCCGCACGCACAGCCGACACCGTCGGAGACACAGACCGTGTCTCCGACAAAGGCAGGGACACCACCTGGCGAGTACTGAGATGGACGGTGAAAACAGGACAACCCACGATGCGGTCGACGACCCCCGCAATCGCGACATCAGGATCTATGTCAACGGCGATCTGGTGCACCGCGATGATGCCAAGGTGTCGGTCTACGATTCCGGCTTCATGCTCGGCGACGGCATGTGGGAAGGGTTGCGGCTCTATAACGGTACCTGGGCCTTCTTCGATGCGCACATGGACCGGTTCTTCGACAGCTGCAAGACGGTCTCCCTCGACGTCGGCATGGACCGCGCCGGCATCCTAGAAGCGCTGAACCGCACCGCCGAGGCCAACGGCATGACCCATGACGTGCACTGTCGCCTGATGGTGACACGCGGCGTGAAGGCGAGGCCGTTTCAGCACCCGTCCCTGTCACGGTCCGGTCCGACGCTGGTCATCATCATGGAACATTCCAGGCCGGTGGATAAGCTGCATGCGGCCGGAATCAGCCTGGCGACCGTGCCTCAGGTCCGCGGCTTGCCGATGAGCCAGGATGCCAAGCTGAACAGTCATTCCAAGCTGAATTGTGTGATCGCCAGTCTCCAGGCCGAACAGGCCGGCGCCGACGAAGCCCTGATGCTCGATCCGCACGGCTTCGTGAACACGACGAATGCCTGCAATTTTTTCATTGTGCGCAAGGGGGAGGTTTGGACCTCGACCGGCGATTATTGCATGAACGGCGTGACCCGCCGCAATGTCATCGACATCTGCCGGGACAACGGCATTCCGGTCTTTGAAAAGAATTTCTCGCTGCTAGAGACCTATGGGGCGGACGAGGCCTTTCTGACCGGAACCTTCGGCGCCCAGACCCCGGTTGCGACGATCGACGGCAAACGCATCGGTTCCGATGACCGGCCCGTGACGACGAGGATCCAGACGCTTTACCGTGCCCTGGTCGCACGCGAAACCGGGATTCAGCCGGGCTGATACGACTGCACGGGCAAAGCGCCTATTCGCTCCCGCCGCCCAGCACCGTCAGGCTCTCGAACCAGTCCATCGCAAGCCCGGCCCAATCCGCCGGCACTTCGTGGCCGCCGGCATGCAGCGCGAATTCCAGCGCCGTGCCCGGCGCGCAATGGGTCCAGATGCGCCGCCAGAACGGGCCGTCCGTAACGAAGGTATCCGGCCGGTACTTGTCGCAGGAATTCTCCGTCCGCCATTGCCGCATCGTCTCATGGATGTCGCCCTGCTCGACGCCGGGCGAACTGAGCGGCCGGCCTTCCAGCGGCACGGTCTGGTCGCGCCAGCCATGGGTATGCAGCAGCCGCACTGGGCCGGCGCAATCTTCCGGATGCGGCCGCCAGAACCCGCCGGCAACCGGCGCGTAAGCCGTCGCGATATCGGGGTCGCGGCATGCCAGATAGGAAACGATCGAGCCGCCGATCGAATAGCCGGTCATCAGCACCCGGTCCGGATCGATCGCAAAGCGCTTTTCCGCGTCCGCCAGGATTTCCCGCGTGAAGGCGAGATCGTCGCGATGCGGAGGAAACTGCGGAATGAACGACCATCCCGGCCCGAACCGGCTGCCCGGTCGCTTCTTGCCGTTCGGCGCCAGCACGACATAGCCGCGGCCGGTAAACTCCTCGGTCATTTGCCGGCGCAGTTTGAAGATCCGCGATCCCCAGCCGCCGCCGCCATGAAAGAACAGGACCGCCGGCCGCGGCGCTTCCGTCGGTATCCTTGGGACGGCCACGAAATAGGTCCCGAGCGCCACCGAACAGGGATCCTCTGGCCCGCCGCATTCCTGCGCCTGTGCCGCCGATGCCGGCAGGAACAATCCGAAAGTCAGACAGGAAAGGATGGCGGGGAAAACGAGCGGCAATCGTGACATGGCGGGGGAACCTTGATCGGAAGGCAACGTCATAACCTTAAATGGTGCATGGCGCTGTTCAATGACGCATCACCGGAACGTGAAGCGTCGACCTGCCGTGCCTGCGATCGCAACCACGCCCATCGGTCGGATTGGCATCGCTGCCCGTTGAACGGCCCCCCTTGTCACCTAAGCATGGGTCCGGCAGGGTCGGGCCCTCGCCTCTCGCCATTCAGGACCGATATGGACACGCCGCGCAAGCCCCCTGCCGACCCAACGATCATTCCGATCCTGTCGGCTTCGAACTTTGTGATCGGCATGGGCGGGTTCGTGATTGTCGGCCTGCTCAATCCCGTTGCCGAGGAGCTGGCGATGGGAACCGCCGAGGCGGGCTGGATCATGACAACCTATGCGCTCGCCTACGCCGTGCTGTCGCCGCTTCTTGTCTCGGCGACCGGTGCGATCGGGCGTCGGCGTGTCATGGCAGCCGGACTGGCCGTGTTTGCTGTCGCCAATGCGATAAGCGCGATCGCACCGGATGCCTTCACGCTTTATGCGTCCCGCATCCTGGCAGCAGCCGGAGCCGGTGTCATGACCCCCGTTGCCGCCGCCGTCGGAGCAGGCCTGTCGCCGCCGGAGCGCCGCGCCCGTGCGCTGGCCGCCGTGTTCTTCGGCCTGACACTCGCCCAGGTGCTGGGCGTGCCGGCGGGCAGTTTCATTGCCTATACCTTCGGCTGGCGCATGGCCTTCTGGGTGGTCGTTCTGCTTGCCCTGCCCTGCCTCTGGCTGATCTGGACACGTGTGCCGGCCGGCCTGTCCTTCCAGCCGGTTGCGCTGGCCGATTTGCGGCGTATCCTCGTCGACCTGCCCATCATGCTCGCCGTAACCTTCACGACGACTTTCCTGGGTTCCCTCTATGTCGTCTACACATTTTTGGCGCCGCTCCTGTCCGACACGATGGGGTATGGCCGTGACGGCATCACGCTGGCGCTGTTCATGTTCGGTATCGGTGCAGTGCTCGGCAACCTGCTCGGCGGCATGGCGGCGGACCGGTTCGGGCCGTTCCGCACTCTGTTGTGCCTGACGCTGGTTCAGGCCGCCCTGATGCCGGTGTTCTCCGCCCTGCCGCTGCCGGGATTTGCTGTAATGGCACTGATGCTGGTCTGGTCGACCTTCGGATGGTCCTTCATGGCGGGCCAGCAGCTTCGCCTTCTGACCCTGGCTCCGGAAAGCGCCAGCGTCGTGCTCGCCCTCAACGCCGCCGCGATCTATATTGGCGCCGCGGTCGGATCCGCTGCGGGCGGCCTGATCCTCAGCGGTTTCGGCCTGTCCGCGCTCGGCATTGGCGGCGGCATTGCCGCGTTGTTGGCGGCAACGCACCTCGTGATGTCCCATCGGATCAAACCGTGACGGCCGACTATCCGTCCTTCATGCGCACCCAGCGCAGGATCAGGAAATTGTCCGGCCGTTGCACCACATGCACACCCTTGCGCACGCCCCAGACGAGCGGTTGCACGTAAAGCGGCACATAAGCCATCTCGTCCTGCAGAACCGTCGCGGCTTCGTCGAGCATCGCCTGGCGCGCCTTTTCGTCCAGTTCCGATTGGATCTGCGGCAGCAAATCGTCGATCCGGGCGTTGGAATAACCACCGAAATTCCAGCTTCCGAGCTTCTTTTCCGGGTTGGGTGTCGTTGCCAGGAAGCGGATCGGATGTTCGGCATCAAACGTACCCGGCGACCACCCGAGCAGGTACATGTCAAAGTTTCCGGCCCGCAATTCCGGCCAATAGGATCGCACCGGCATGGCGTCGAGTTCGGCCGTAAGGCCGACCTGGGCGAGCATGGAGACAATGCCCTGGCACACGCTTTCATCGTTGAGATAGCGGTCGTTCGGGCATTTCAGCCCAAACGAAAACCCGTCGACGTATCCCGCCTCGGCAAGGAGGGTCCGCGCCTTTTCCGGATCGAAGTCCGGACGCGCCGTGCGGTCATTGGCAAATCCGCGCATGGTCGGGCTCACCAATTGTGCCGCCGGTTCCGCGCTGCCGCGCATGATGGTCTGGAGGATCGCGTCGACATTGACCGCATGGCCGACGGCCTGGCGCACCCGCGCATCGCGGAACGGGTTGGCTTTGCCGGCATCCGCGCCGCCATGCAGCGCCTCGGCGGCCTGGGCAAAGCCCAGCATGATGACCCGCGCCTCGATGCCCTGCACCACCTGCATGCCGTCCCGGCCGCGCAGCCGTTGCGCATCCTGGATTGGCACCGGATTGATCATGTCGACATCGCCCGAGATCAGCGCCGCCAGCGCCGTTGCCGGGTTCTGGATCGGTGTGAATTCCGCCCGACTGATCGGATGCTCGCGCACGTCCCACCAATCATCGAACGGCTCCAACACTGTCTTCAGCCCGGGCTGGCGCTCGACCAGCCGAAACGCGCCGGTACCGTTGGCTTTCAGGGTCGCGGCATTTTCGGTATCCTTTGCCGGCAAACCAGCGCCGTTGGCCTCCGCCCAGTCCTTGTCGAGGATCATCCAGTTGGCAATCGAATCCGGAAAGATCGGGTTGGGCGCATGCGTCAGAAAATCGATCGTGAGGTCGTCGACGACACGGACTTCGGAAACCGGCGCGAACCACGATGCCGTGTCCGCGGCCTCGCTGGACGCGCGCTCATAGGAAAACAGCACATCCTCAGCCGTAAACGCGGCACCGTCGTGGAATGTCACGCCGGCTCTCAGTTTGAAACGCCAGCCCGTATCACCGAGCGGCTCCCAGCTTGTGGCCAGCGCCGGCTCGATCGCCATGTTCTTGCCGCGCCGGACGAGCCCTTCGTAGACGTTGTTGAGAAACCCGAGCACGGGCGCCGAATTGACCGCATGCGGATCCATCGTCTGCGGATCGGTGGACGACGCCCAGCGAAAGGTTTCCGCCTGCGCTGTGGACACGGTTGCGCCGGCAACAAGCAGCGGCACGGTACAGGCCAAAGCGGCCAGTCGGTTCTGTGGTCCTCGTTTCATGATCAAGCCTCCGCGCTTTTCCGCTATGGTAGGCCATAACGCGGCGATTGCGAGGAACCCGCGGAATTTTGATCGTCCGGAGATCAGTCGTCCCCGGTCAGCTCCGCATTTTCGATCCGTTCGCATCGTAGAGCGGATGCGCCGTCACCCGTGACGGATAGAGCGCCCCGTTGATCTCCACCTCCAGGTCGGTCCCGTCCGCCGCCAGGTCCGGTGGCACATAGCCGAGCGCCATGCTGTGACCGACATGGTGGGCATACCCGCCCGACGTCACATAGCCCACACAATCGCCGTCTTTCAGGATCGCCTCGTCGTTCGACACGTCGATATCCGTCGTGTCGATCGTCATCGTCACCAGCCTTTTGTCCGGCCCGTTCGCCCGTTCCGCCTCGGCCGCCGGCTTGCCGATGAAGTCCTTGTCCCAGCGGATGAAGGCATCGAGACCGGATTGTGCGGCCGTAAAGTCGGGCCGGAAGTCGAGCGTCCAAGCACCCCAATTCTTCTCAAGCCTGAGGGACATGAGCGCGCGGGCTCCGTAAAGCCGCAGCCCTAGATCGACACCCGCCTCCTCGACCGCCTCGAACAGGCGCAGTTGGAAATGCGGGGCGCAATAGATCTCGTAACCGAGCTCGCCCGAGAACGAGACCCGGGCGAGCAGGACCGGCACGCCGCCGACAAAGGTCGAGCGGATATCGCGGAAGCGCAGCGCCTCGTTCGACACATCGTCCCGGCAGATCCGCGACAGCAGCGTCCGTGCGTTCGGGCCGGAAATCGCGATGCCATGGAAGTCGTCCGACCGGTTGCGATAGGCGACGCCCTGATCCGGCAGATGCTGTTCGAACCAGCGGCGGTGCATGTTCTGCGCCGCGCCGGAGCCGAACAGCATGAACGTATCGTCGTCGAGGCAGGAGACCGTCAGATCGCCGTACAGTTTGCCCTTCGGCGTCAGCATCGGCGTCAGCGCCAGCCGGCCCGGCGCTGGTACCCGACCGGCCAGCAGTCGGTCGAGGAAATCCCGCGCACCGGCGCCCTTGAATTCGTGTTTGGCAAAGTTGGCGACTTCGATCGCACCGACCGCCTCGCGCACCGCCTTCACCTCTTCCGCGACATAGGCATGCGCCCGGGAGCGCATGAAGGTCGGTTCCTCGTGCGCGTCGTCCGGACCGTTGGCGAACCACAACACGTTTTCCAGGCCGAACCCGTCACCCATCACCGCGCCGCGCGCCACAAGCCGGTCGTAGAGCGCCGTCGTTTTCTGACGCCGCCCCTTCGGCAGGGTTTCGTTCGGGAACGTCATGACGAACCGGCGTTCGTAGTTTTCCGAAGACTTGACCGTGCCGTAATCCGGCGTCGCGTAATCGCCGAACCGGGCAATGTCCATGGCCCAGACATCGATGGACGGTTCCCCTTCCATCATCCATTCGGCCAGACACAGACCGACCCCGCCCGCCTGGCAGAAGCCGGCCATCACGCCGACGGCCGCCCAATAATTCGTCATGCCCGGCACCGGGCCGATCATCGGATTGCCGTCCGGCCCGAAGGTGAACGGCCCGTTGATCATGTCCTTGATTCCGGCCCGCCCGAGCGCCGGGATGCGCTCAAACCCGAGTTCCAGCCGGTCGGCGATGCGGTCAAGATCCGGCGCCAGCAATTCATGGCCGAAATCCATCGGCGTACCGCCGACCTTCCAGGGCGTCGATTCCGGTTCGTAGGTCCCGAGCAACATGCCCTGGCGTTCCTGACGGAAATAGATGTTGGCCTCGTAGTCGATGCCGGCCGGCAGGCGCTCATCGCCGCGTTCCACAATTTCCGGGATCGGCTCGGTGATCAGGTAATGGTGTTCCATCGGCTGCACCGGCAGGTGCAGGCCGGCCATGTGTCCGGCCTCGCGCGCCCACAGGCCGGCAGCATTGACGACGATTTCCGCGTTGATCGTGCCTTTGGCAGTGACGACGTCCCAGGACCCGTCGGCACGCTGGCGCGTTTCCTCGACCGGCGTGTGCGTGTAATAGCGCGCGCCGTGATGCCGGGCCGCCTTGGCATAGGCATAGGTGACGCCCGACGGATCGATGTCGCCGTCAAGCGGATCCCAGAGCGCGGCGATGTAATGCGACGGATCGATCAGCGGGTGCCGGCGCTTGACCTCTTCCAGCGAGATGAATTCCTGATCGAGCCCCATATAACGCGCCTTGGAGCGTTCGCGTTTCAGGTAATCGTGCCAGGTCTCGTTCGAGGCGAGATAAAAGCCGCCGGTGCTGTGCATGCCGACCGAGTGGCCGGAGACCTCCTCGATCTCCTTGTAGAGATTGATCGTGTAACCCTGCAGGCGGGAAATGTTCGGGTCCGACGAGATGGTGTGGATCTGCCCGGCAGCGTGCCAGCTCGACCCGGATGTCAGTTCGCTGCGTTCCAGAAGCACGACGTCCTTCCAGCCGAACTTGGCCAGGTGGAACAGGATCGAGCAGCCGACGACTCCGCCGCCGATGATCACAACCTTTGCATGGCTTTCCATGAGAAATCCCTTTGTTCAGTACCAGGCATCGGGCATGGCGGCTTTGCGCTGTGCCATGAAGGCCTGCAATTCTTCATCCGCCGCCGCGTCGATCGGCGGCGCTTCATAGTCCTGGAGCAACCTGTTCCAGCGCTCGTGGGCGCGGCGTTCGGTATCCTTGGAACCGGCATCCTGCCATTGCTCGAAACTGTCCGAATTCGACAGCGCCGCGTCGTAATAGGCGGTCTGGTAGTTCGCCATCGTGTGCGCCGAGCCGAGAAAGTGCCCGGCCGGTTCGACATCCTCATAGGCCGACCGCCCGAGCGCGTTGTCGTCAATCTCGATGCCGCCGAGCAGTTTCTGATAGGCGCCGAGCCGGTCGGCATCAATGACGAGCTTTTCGAACCCGGTGACGAGACCGCCCTCAAGCCAGCCGGCCGCGTGCAGGATGAAATTGGCACCCCCCATCACGGTGGAATGCATGCTGTCGGCGCTTTCGGCCGCGGCCTGGGCATCGGCGACCTTGGACGCCGTGAGCGAGCCGCCGCAGCGCAGCGGCACGCCGAGCCGCCGCGCAAGCTGGCCGATAATGTAGTTGGAACTGACAGGTTCCGGCATGCCGAAGGTCGGCGCGCCGCTGCGCAGGCTCATCGACGACAGGAAATTACCCAGAATGAAAGGCGCGCCTGGCCGCACCAATTGGCTGAAGGCACAGCACATCATCGCCTCCGCAAGCGCCTGTGCGATCGAGGCAGCCGTGGTGACGGGTCCCATCGCCCCGCCGAGAATGAACGGGGCGACGATCATGCCCTGCCCGGCCGCCGAATAGGTCCGGATCGCCTCGGTGACCACCTTGTCGACCAGAAGCGGCGAATTGGTGTTCACATTGCCCATGATGACGCAGTTCTCGGCCATGAACGCATCACCGAACAGGATGCGCGCCATGGCCACACAATCCTCGGCCCGCTCCTTGGCGGTGATCGCGCCGAGCATGGGTTTGTCGGACCACCGCATATGCGCATAAAGCGCGTCCATGTGCCGCTTGTTGACCGGCAAGTCGCACGGTTCGCAGGTCATCAATCCGGAATGGTGCAGCGACGGCAGGCTGTAGGTCAGCTTGACCAGCTTTTCCAGATCGGCAATCGCGCCATAGCGCCGGCCGCCCTCGCGGTCGCGCACGAAGGGCGGACCGTAGACCGGTGCGAACACCACGCTGTCCTCGCCGATCCGCACCGATCGCGCCGGGTTGCGGGCATGCTGGACGAAGCTCTTCGGAGCCGTTCGGCACAAGTCCCGCGCCATGCCGCGCGGCAACCGCACGCGGGTGCCGGACACGTCCGCCCCGGCTTCCCGCCAGATGCGCAGCGCTTCCGGATCCTCACGGAATTCCAGGCCGACGTCCTGGATCAGCCAGTCCGCCTGGTCTTCCAGGCGCGCCAGACCTTCTTCGTGCAGATAGGCGAAATAGGGAATGGCGCGCGTGACATAGGCCGGCGCTGCCGGTGCAGCGCGGTCCGATCGCCGCGCCCGTCGCGATGATGCCCTCATGACCGACCTCCCGTATCAGTCTTGATCAGACTACAAGCCGCGCCGTCCTTTGTGACGATTGAATAATCTTACGCTTTGCATAAATTGAAATAATGCTAAACCTGATCCGCCGCATTCAGTCACCATCCGCCCTCTTCGCCTTCGAAGCGGCAGCACGGCATCTGTCTTTCACCCGCGCCGCGGCGGAACTCAACGTCTCCCAGCCCGCCATCAGCCTGTCCGTGAAGAAAATCGAGACAGCGCTCGGCGCCCCTCTTTTCGAGCGCCGGCACCGCGCGATCGCACTCACCGAGATCGGCGAGCGATTCTATGCCGACGTATCATTCGGATTAATGCATATCCTGCGCTCTGCGGAGGGTATCGCCATCCAGCGCGGTGGCCATCACGTGACGCTTTCCTGTTCGACCGGCTTTGGGCATTTCTGGATGATGCCGCGCATGGCCGGATTTGCGGACCAATTCCCGCATATCGACCTGCGCCTGCAGACCACGGATCGCGATGGAGACCTCGTCGCCGGCGAGGTCGACATCGCGATCCGTGGTCTGCGGGCGCAGGTCGATATGCGGGAATTGGTCCGCAAATCCGGCCATGCGCGGCATCATCCAGAAAT
>JANQQB010000041.1 GCA_028285165.1 Rhodobiaceae bacterium | reverse complement strand
CGTCTCACTGACCGGCTTGTCGGCCGCACCGACCGGCGGATCGTTGTCGCCGGCTTCGACTGTCACGGCTTCGGCAACAAGCGGCGTCTCGCTTTCGGTTGGCGACGACGGTGTGCCCTGCCGATCAACAGCGGTCTCTGCCAGCACCGATCGATCATTGCTATCAACGTCGGCATCTTGCGCCGGCTCAGTTGTTGCCGTTTCAGAGGTCGCACTGGCGTCGGCTGCCACTGCGCCGCCTTCATCGGCCGTCTCGGATACCGTAGGAGCAGCGGAGGAGCCATCCGTGCCCGCCTCGGCGCCCGGTTCCGTGGCTGGCGTGGCCAACTGCCCACCTTCGGCCGCGCCGCCATTATCGCCCGCGGTAGTTCCTGTGCGTGTCGCCGGTTGACCAGCCGTTCCCTGCCGATCGTCGAGCAATGACGACAACCGATCCGGCGGCGGAGGAATGTCTTCCAACAGTCCCCGGTCCAAATTGTCGTAGAGCAGCCAGCCGCCATAAGCCAGACCTGCGGCCAGAACCGACAGCAGCGCCAGACGCCCACTTGGCCGCTGCGCGGCACCAATCGGCTGCGGAAACACCAACGGCGTCGGTCGAGCACGAATTTCGGCTTCTTCCTTGAACCGGGTAACCGCCTTGTCCGCATCCAGTCCAAGGTAGTCGGCGTAAGACCGCAAAAATCCAATCGCATAGGCCGCGCCAGGCAAATCGTCATGCAGGCCCTCTTCAAGCGCATGCAGGTGCTGCGCCTGAATTCGTAGGGTTTCAGCCACGGCCTCCAGACTGTGCCCCGCGCTTTCACGCGTCAGGCGCAGTTCCTGGCCGATACCGGGCCAAGCGCGGTTCGCCGCATCGGCATCCTGATCAAGCGTCGTCGAATCCATTGCCCCGTCGCCAGACCATTGCCCGTTTTCCGTGTTTTCCTGGGTCATTCGGCGTTGCATCAAGAGAACCCGTCGTCGGTACCCGCCGCTTCCGCCTCAATGCCAGCGGCTCATTAACCGCTGGTGGCTTTATCGCCGCCTGTCGCCTAAGCACATCGGCAGCGATCAATCAGTAATAATCGGCGCAGATGTTTAACAAAACGCGAAAAGACTTTCAATCGCGGCAGGTTAAATCAACACCTGATGGTCACGAGCAAAATCTTCGAGTGCCGAACGCACGCTATGCTCAGTCGACCTGTAGAGCGGTTTCATGAATTTCTTTAGTTCTTCAACATCAAGACTTCGAATCATCATTTTCACGGCACCTACGGCGCCGGCAGCCATGGAAATATCGCGCAAGCCGAGGCCGATCAACGCCATCGCTTCCAATGGCCGACCGGCCGCCTCGCCGCAAAGCGTGACGTGGACCCCCGCATCGTCGCAACGTCGGACGACGTCGCGCAGTAGCGACAGAGCAGCCGGGCTCAGAACGTCGTAACGATCCGCCAGTCTTGGGTTGCCTCGGTCGCTGGCGAACAGGAACTGAATCAGGTCATTGCTGCCGATCGACAGGAAATCGACCTTCGGCAGCAAAGCGTCAAGCTGCCACGCCAGGCTCGGGACTTCGAACATCGTACCGACCAGGACGTCCGACGGACCGGGATCGCCCAACCGTGCGAGTCTCGCGGTTTCACGCATCAGCAATTCGTGTGCCGCCTCGAACTCGGCGACTTCGGCGACCATCGGGAACATGATCCGTAACGTATGTCCCTCCGCGGCACGCAACAGGGCGCGCAATTGCATACGCAACAGCACCGGCCGGTCCAGCGCCAGTCGAATGGCCCGCCACCCCATAGCCGGGTTTTCCTCGTCGTCGAAACGGCCGAGATACGGCAGTACCTTGTCGCCACCGACATCGAGGGTGCGGAACACGACGCGCTTGCCCTGCGCCTGGTCCATCACGCGACTGTAGAATTCGCGCTGCGTACGCACCGTCGGCAGGGTGGCGCGGACCATGAAATGCAATTCGGTGCGGAACAGACCGATCCCGTCGGCACCGGTTTCCGCCAGATGACCGATGTCCGCCAGCAATCCGGCATTCATGTTCAGCCGAACGCGGGTCCCGTCGCGCGTCACGGCCGGCATCTCGCGGACGGCGGCGTACTGGGCCTCGCGCGCCGCGCGGAGATCCAGACTGGCGGTGAAGGCCTGCCGGACGTCGTCCCCCGGGCGCACGAATGCCTGGGAATTGTCGCCATCGATCAGAATTTCATCGCCAGGATCGACAA
>JANQQB010000037.1 GCA_028285165.1 Rhodobiaceae bacterium | reverse complement strand
GGCGATATCGGCCGGATGGTCGACGAGTTCTCCAGCTTCGCGCGTGTCCCCGAACCGGTCATGCGACTGGAGAATCTCTCGGACCTTTGCCGTCAGGCGGTCTTTCTGCAACGCAACGCCTATCCCGAGATCACTTTCTCGACCGAAATGCCGGACGATGCACTCTACTATCAGTGCGACGGCCGGCAGATCAGCCAAGCGTTGACGAATCTGATTCTGAATGCGGCGGAAGCGATCGAGGCGCGACAAGGCGACGGCACGGCCAAGGGGCATATCGACGTGCGGCTCGGCGTGGATGATGGCCGAACCTTCATCGGAGTTCAGGACGACGGCAAGGGATTGCCGGAGTCCGCGCGGGAACGGTTGACCGAACCCTATTTCACGACGCGACGAAAAGGGACGGGTCTTGGTCTTGCCATTGTAAAGAAAATAATGGAAGACCATGGTGGCCAGCTGCTTTTGGAGGATGCGCCCGATGGCGGAGCCAATGTCCGCTTGGAATTCAAAGGGGCGCCCGCAACGGCTGAGCAGGTGCAGGAGGCGCTGGATTCGCAGGGGCACGGCATGACCGTGGCCCCAGGGAGGTAAGGCCATATGGCCAACGACATTCTTATTGTCGATGACGAAGCCGATATCTGTAAGCTGATCGCCGGCATCCTCGAGGACGAGGGCTATGAAACGCGTGAAGCCAGCAGCAGCAGCGAAGCGTTTGCGGCGATCGAAGCGCGGCAGCCGAACCTGATCATTCTCGATGTTTGGCTGCAGAACAGTCAATATGACGGTCTCCAGATGCTCGAGATCATCCGCCGCGACAATCCCGATCAGCAGGTGCTGATGATAAGCGGGCATGCCACGTTCGACATGGCGGTGCGCGCGACGAAGATGGGCGCATATGATTTCCTGACGAAGCCGTTCAAGTCTGAAGTTTTGCTGCATACGATTTCGCGGGCGGTGGAAGACAACCGCCTTCGGCGCGAAAATCAGGAATTGCAGAAACAGGTCGGCGACCGGCTGAGCGATTTGACCGGCAGTTCGCCGGCCATCGCGCAATTACGGCAGGCCTTGGAAAAGGTTGCGCCGACCGACAGCCGGGTTCTGATCACCGGGTCGCCGGGGTCGGGTAAGAGCGTGGTCGCGAAACTGTTGCATGACCGATCGGCGCGCGCCGCGGGTCCATTCGTTGTCCTGAACTGTGCGGGTCTAGAACCGGACCGGCTCGAGACCGCCTTGTTCGGTGTCGAAGCGACAGACAAGACCGCACGGACCGTCGGCGTGCTGGAACAGGCCCATGGCGGCACCTTGCTGCTCGACGAGGTGGCCGACATGCCCCTCGAAACCCAGGCCAAGATCGTGCGCGTCCTGCACAAACCGCGGTTCAACCGGATCGGCGGCGAAGGATGGGTCGAGGTGGACGTGCGGGTGATCGCCACCACCAATCGGGACCTGACCCGCGAGATCGAAGCGGGGATGTTCCGCGAGGATTTGTATTATCGCTTGAACGTTGTGCCGTTGACCGTGCCGCCCTTGGGGGTCCGGCGCGCCGACATACCGGAACTGAGCACGGAACTGATGGCGCGGGCCGCGCCGGCCAAGGGGCGCCCGCCGCGGGCGCTTTCCGAGGAGGCGTTGATCGCGCTGCAGGCATATGAATGGCCTGGCAATGTCTGGGAATTGGTGAACGTGATCGAGCGGCTTCTGTTGCCGACCGTCGGGGATATCGATGCGCCGGTCGGGGCGGATGCCGTTGCCGAGGCGATCGGCGGCGGGTCGCCGGAGTTCCTGCGGTCGGATGCCTCGCTCGGGATCATGAACCAGCCTCTGCGCGAAGCCCGCGAGGATTTCGAACGGCAGTACCTGACATTCCATCTCGCCCGGTTCGGCGGCAACATCAGCCGGACCGCCGGATTCGTCGGCATGGACCGCGCGGCCTTGCATCGCAAGCTAAAGGGGCTGGGCGTGCACAACTCCGAACGGGCCCAGAAGACCAGTGCCTGATTATCGTCCGGGATATCGCCGATGAAGGTCATCATTTGCGGTGCCGGCCAAGTCGGCTACCACATCGCCTCGTATCTTGCTGGGGAACAGAACGACGTGACCGTCATCGATCAGTCGTACGAACTGATCGGCCGGGTGAACGAGTCATTGGACGTGCAGGCATTCGTCGGAAACGCGTCGCAGCCCGACGTGCTGGAGAATGCCGGGGCGGCCGATGCGGACATGATCATCGCGGTGACATTCGCCGACGAGGTCAACATGGTCGCCTGTCAGGTCGCGCATTCGTTGTTCAATGTGCCGACGAAGATCGCTCGGATCCGTCAGCAGAGTTTCCTCGAACCCATGTGGGCCGACCTGTTCAGCCGCGACCA
>JANQQB010000029.1 GCA_028285165.1 Rhodobiaceae bacterium | reverse complement strand
TTCTGGCGGGTCGCTACACGCTCCTGGAACAGGAGGCGCTCGATCATCTGTTGCCGCTCTGCGAAAGCCGCGGCATCGGTCTGATCATCGGCGGCGCCTTCAATTCGGGCATTCTTGCCACCGGCGCTGTCCCGGGCGCCTGGTACAATTATGATCCCGCGCCCGAGCCGATCCTGGAACGGGTGCGTCGGATCGAGGCCGTATGCGCACGCCATGACGTGCGCCTGATCGATGCCGCGCTTCAGTTTCCGCTTGCGCATCCGAGTGTCGTCACGCTCATACCGGGTGCGAAACATCCCCACGAGGCGCGCGCGGCTCCGGCATTGCTGGCCGCACAGATACCGTCGGATTTCTGGTCCGAGCTTAAGGCCGAGCGGCTGTTGCATGAAGCCGCGCCGGTTCCCGGAGACGCGCCGTGATCGACGCGCATTTTCATCTTTGGAACCCGGCCCGCGGCGATTACGGCTGGATGCCGAAGGATGACCCGGTGCTGGCCAGACCCTACCGCCTGCCGGACGCCTGCGCTGCATTCGACGCGGTCGGCATCAACCGCGCGGTCCTGGTCCAGGCCGCACCGAGCATCGAAGAGACCGAATACATGCTCGGCATTGCCGACAGTTCCGAGCGCATCGCGGCAATCGTCGGCTGGGTCGATTTCGAGAATGTCGACCACCGGCATCATCTGGAGCGGTTTGCCGCGCATGACCGGTTTCGCTCGGTCCGCCCCATGGTTCAGGACATACAAGACGACGACTGGATCCTGCGGCCGGACATCCGCTGGGCATTCGATGCGCTGATCGATCTCGACCTTGCATTCGACGCGCTCGGGTTTCCCCGCCACGCGGCGCGGTTCCTTCAGCTGTTTCGGGACTATCCTGATCTGCGGGTGGTCATCGACCACGGGTTCAAACCGAGTGTCGCTTCAGCCGAGTTCGATGAATGGGCGGCAGACATGGAAAAATTAGCCGATGAAACGAATGCGGTCTGCAAGCTGTCCGGACTGGTGACGGAAGCCGGTCAGGATCATGGCGACGACGTGTTGAGGCCCTATGTGCATCACCTGTTGGAGGTCTTTGGGCCCGACCGTCTGATGTGGGGATCCGACTGGCCGGTCTGTCGATTGAAATGCGAATACGCCGAGTGGCGTCAACAGGCCTTTCGGTTGACAGCAGATATTCCTGAGCCGGCAAAATATCGGATTTTCGGCGGCACGGCGCGAGATTTCTACCGGATCTGACGGTTTATTGTTCGCCCTCTTCCGCCCGCTCCTTGCGCAGGCTGTCCAGACCCTCAAGGAGCATGCCGGCGCGGCGCAGGTCGAGCGGACTGACGATGTGCCAGCCGCCGTTCCAGGCGCCAGCTTCCGCATTGCGGGCGCCGCGCATGGCGGAAAGCAGCGTCGCGGTGCCGTGAATGTCCGGTCGGGCAAATCCGGCCCGAACCTGGTGTTCCGCGAGGTCGACATTATCGAGATAGCATTGATAGCGGGTATCGGTCTCGCGGTAGAAAACCGGCAGGCAACGCAGATTCGACGGCGCGATCAGGTTCTGCAGCGATGCCCGCCCCATCAACCCGCATGACGTCTTCATGAGGAACCGGTCCAGGCAGATGGCGCCGGGCTCAAGGCCTTCCACGAAGGCCAGCCGGACTTCGGTGCTCCCCTGACGGATGATGTCGGACCGGGGCACCGTATAGGGAGGCGAAAGCAAAACCGCACCGGATAGCCGCGAAACCGGTTCTTCAGGCGCATCGAACAGGCTGCGCGTGACGACAAAGACCTCGGGACGAGGCAAGGGGATTGCGACAGAGTCCGCAGAACCGCTCCACGACCACGACCATGTGACGGCGTCGGTCCAGGTCTGGAAAGACGCGCGAGCGGCAACGATACGGTCCTGGAAGAACGCCGACACGACGAAGTAGCAGACGACCACGACCACGAAAGTCACGATGAACGTCGTGGTCCATTCGCGGCGTCTGTCAGGCCGGCTTTGCTCCGTATCGGTCATGTCATGCGATCCGACCATGCGAAACCCGCAGATATCCGGTGCGCTCGGATGGTTCGCTCACCCCATCGCGGCGAGCAATCCCGCAATCGATCGCACACAGGGTGATGAGGAAGCGCGGCATAATTATGAACGGTTTCGTCGGTCGTGGTTTTGTCTGACGGCGCCACATCGGACCAGAGGCGCAAGGAGTGAAGTCACGGCGCATCGGCTGCTTCCGCGTCGCGCCGCCATCGGTCGGCCGCCCGCTTGATCCAGAAGGCTGAAAAGGCCAGGCCAAGCACGATACCGAACAGCGACGGCACGGCGCCCGCCATAAGGAGCAGTGTCGTGGCCGCAACCAGCGAAACCAGGCTGGAGCGTACGTTGATCATCGACAGGGCGCGAAACCGGGATGCTCCCTGCAACAGCACGCCGGCCGGTGTTTGCAGGACCTGCAACAAGGCGATCAGCGCCCACAATGCGGCCGCCGCTTCGACCGTGCCCGGCGGGAAATCGGGCCGAACGATCAAGTGTGGAAACCAGACAAGGACGAGAACCGTCACCGCGATCGTTGCCAAAAGCGCCAGCCCGAGAGCTGCTGCCATCTGTCGGCGGGCCTTGTCGAGCTGGTCGAACGATCGCGAGAACACAGCCCGTGTCATGACCGGCCGTTCCAATTGTGTCAGCGAGGTGATGGCGAGATGGATCGGCTTGATGAAGAGGCCGGCCGCCGCCACCGGCGCAAGCGCCGTCGGTCCCATGAACGCGGCGATCAGATAGACATGGGCGTTCGCCGTTGCCTCCGTCGCGGTGACGCCCAGAAGCATCCATCTTGCCTGATCCCGCCAGACCGGGCGGTAGGCCGCAAACCGTGCGCCCAGCATCCGTCTGTGCGATCCGAAAAAGCCTGTCCCGAGCGCTGCCCCTCCGGACAGGGCGGCAAGCGCGAACAACAGCCCGGTGCCGGCATAGGTGACGGCGCCGAAGGCTGCGGAAAGCCCGAGCCCGCCGACCAGCGTCAGCGAATAGGTCAGGTCCGAGCCCGCCGCCCGATACGGTGTGTGATGGGCATAGGCATGGGCCCGGCCGAACCAGCGCAACATGGTCAGACCGCCGGCAAGACCCCACGCCACGCTGGCCGCCGGGTGTGGGTTGAAAACGTGCGAAATGGCTGCGCAGACCAGTCCCATGCCGATGCAGAATGCGGCATTGACGAGAAAGTAGATCGATCCCGCGGGGTTTGCGTCCGCGGCTTGTGTATGCGCGTCGTCGGCCGGCCGATTGACCGCGACCGTGTACGGTGTCGCGACCAGGGCGTTGGACAGGCCGAAGCCGAACTGGATGACCGCGAGGATCAGCGCGACGCTGCCGAATTGCGCGGGCAGAAAAAGCTGGATCAGAACCAGTTGCAGGAGGAAATGCGCCGCCGAAACCGAGCCCGGAGCGACAAGCGCCACGCCATAGCGTGTCGCCGTGCGCGGCAGGCGCTCCAGGAGCCGGCCCTGCCCGGACGTGGCCGGGCTCTCATCCACCGGAATGGGCGGATTTCTTCCGCATGAAGATCATCAGGTCGGTGCTCATGAGCGCCGGTGCGGCGGCGTTCCAGGCGGCAAACAGCATCAGGAGAACCCGGGAATTGCCGTGATATTTGGGTTCACCGCCATAGCCGTAGGAACAATGGAGCCAGTCGCGCTCGGGAAACGCGCGCCGGATGGCAGCCATCGTATTGAGGCGATAATATTTCGGAAAGACATCGAGGTCGTTGCGTCCCGGCCAAAGGCGTCGGAGCAATTGGTCCTGAACACTTTCCGGTACGACGCGAACCCCGATGCCCGTGAGGCCCCATTTGTTCGGCGTGCGCGCACACAGCCAACCGCCGGGTTTGACGATCCGGCCCATGTCGACGGCAAAGGCCGCCGGATCCTCGACATGCTCCACCACCCAGTCGCAGATCACGATGTCGAAACTGTTTTCCTCGAACGGCAGTTGTTCGTCGGCTTTCAGGAGCACACACTCGTCCACCGAGGTGTTTTCCAGGACGACCGGGTCGATGTCGCAGCCGACGAGATGTCGGACCTTGCCCTTCAATGCGCGCAGATCGCGTCGCATCGTGCACGGATCCTCAACGAAAGAGCCTCGCCCGGCGCCGAGGTCCAGCACCGTATGGTGCGTCTGGATCAGGGCATTGATCCGCAGATAGAATTCGATGTCGCCGTCGAAACGGCCGTAGCCGCCGGCACGCATTTCCGGACGCGCCCACAGCACGTTTGCATCGACGAACGACGTCGGCTCCGGCGTTTCGGCGATCGGTTGGATTTCGGCCATCGTCACCGCGGCTGCTCCTGCACCGTGCGCCCGGCCAGGTTGACGACCGCGCTGGCGATCTTCTGGTAGACGGTCTGGGGAATGAGGATCTGCGCGGCGATGATCAGCGACATTTTCAGACTGTAGGGCCGGTGCACGATCGATTGCATGAAGATCCTGATCGCCTTCGGGCGATCGCTGTAGGAGGCGATGCGCGCGCATTCCCAGCCGCGAAAGGCCCAATAGCTGCGATCCGAGACATGGGTACCGCGCATCCGCTCGATCCAGTCCAGCAGCGGCTGATACTTTGCCTGTTTGGAGACCCGTTTCGGATCGTATCGGTCTTCCATGATGATCAGCGCTTCCGGGACGAACTCGAAACGCGCGCCGGCCGTCGCGCACCGGATCGCGAAATCCGTATCCTGCGACGAGGGCAGGGATTCGTCGAAAAGCACCGATTTTGCCAATTGTGCCGTCAGCACCATCGTCGATGTCTGGATCCAGCCGGCGCCGCACATGATGTATTCGTCCACCCGCTCCTGGGGGCGCAATCCGTTTGGCGGCTTGACCCAGGTCTTGCCGACGCCGCGATCGACCATCAGGCGAGAATAGCACATGACCAGGTCGTCCGTGAGCGCGTCGAGGACGCGTTCCTGTGTGGAGAGCTTGTGCGGCAGGAACTGGTCGTCGGAATCGAGCAGTGCGATGTACCGGCCTGTCGCTTCATGGATCCCTGTATTGCGGGCCGCGCCGCCCCCGCCGTTTTCGCGCCAGACATACCGGAAGCGCGGGTCGCCGAGCCCGTCCACCACGGCCTTCAGCGCATCTCCGTCCCACGATCCGTCGTCGACCACGATGCACTCGAAGTCCTGGCACGTCTGATTGCGGACCGATTCCAGCGTCGGAAGGATCCGGTCGGCACGATTGTAGACCGGCACCACAACGGAGAACTTCGGCTGCTGCATCAACGCCCCCGCATCAATTGCCCGACGTCTTGCGATACACTTCGTAGCGCATGCCGAACAGGGTCGAGACCTTGCCGAAGGTACGAAGCATGAGCAATTCGGCCTGCGTTCGCTTCAGCGGGGAATGGATGCCGACGACATACCGGCCGGCCGCGCGCACCAGTCCGGCGCCGATCTTGGCGATTTCAAGCATGAAGTGTCCGGCACCGCGCGAATGTTTCAGATTGACCAGCATGTCCGACGCGCCGACCCGATAGGACCGCCGGCGCGCCCAGGCGATCGACAGGCGATCCTGTTCGAACACTTCGTAGACGATGGCGTTTTCGGCGAAGGCGAACCGGGCGCCCCGATTGGCGAGCCGGGTGAAAAATTCCCGATCGCCGCCTCCGGTCAGCGAGAACGCCTCGTCGAAATAGGGCGGGTCGCAGAGGTCGAGAACCGCGCGGGTGATAAGCACGCTGCCGGTGGTCTCGATGACCGGGACGACGCCGCTCTTGCGGCGTGTCCTCCAATAGACCGAAAGCTTCAGGAGCCAGGTCTGTTCGGCCGTCTGGAAGTCCGGGAGAATGTACCCACCGACGATGTCCGCTCCGGTCCGCGTCTGCATGTCGACAATGTTCGTCAGCCAGTCCGGTTTGACCCATTGGTCGTCATCGACCATGACCAGCATGGCGATGTCCGGATCGGCGAACGCGGTTTCCATCAGCGCGTTGCGCGCCTGGGAAATGCCCCGCGCTTTGCTGACCGCAATTTCGATCGGATAGCGGTATCCGCGTCGAATGGTCTCCTCGGCCACCGCGACGCCTTCGCGGCCCTCGCGATCGTTCTCCGCGATCACGACGCTTATCTCTTGATCGGTCACGAGGTTTTCGAGCGATTCAAGGACGCGGCGCAGGCCGTTCGGGCGCTTGAAGGTCGGTATGCCGATGGCGATTTTATGCGGCTGCATCGTGACGTACCTTACGGCTGAGGAATCGGATTCCGGTGGCCAGTGCGATCTCTCCGGCAATGATGCCGAGGAGCGAAACGACCGGATCGAAAAAGGCCAGAAGCAACGCAACGCTGCCGAGACTGACCGGGAAGGCGTAGACCCCCTGCCAGGCCAGTTCCCGGAAGCGGCTGGCGGCCTGGATGAAGGCGCTGTCCGCCATCCGGAAGGAGCGGATCAGGATGGTCACGAACCAGAGCGCGACCGCGAGCACCAGATCCGATTGTGCATAGGGCAGCGCCTCGATCTGGTCCTGGAACAGGAACCAGGCGGCCGCCAGTCCGACCAGGTTGGCCAGGATCACCGCCAGGGCAAGAAGCCGGAAGTCGCGCACGCTGCGCCGCGCGCCGTCCATGTCGTTGTTCGCCAGCCGCTTTGCCATGACCGGCCGTTCCAGCAGGGTGAGCGACGGAAACAGCGACGTGACCGGGCGCCAGCACAGCATCGCCACCGCCAGCGGCGCGAAAGCCTGCGGCCCGGCGACGAACGACACCAGATAGGCATGTCCGTTGACCGTCATCTCCGTCGACGTCACGCCGACAAGCGACCAGCTGGCCTGGGATGACCAGATCTCGCGATAGGCATGCAAACGGACCTTGCCGTCCGGCTTTGGCACCTTGGATCCGGCCAGAAGCAGGTAAGCCAGCGAGCCGCCGGCGCCAAGCACCAGCGCGCCGGCAATCGTGACCAGATCGAGGCGTCCCGACAGACCGAGCGTGGCCACGGAGCCGATCAGGACGCCGGAATGGATCAGATCCGCGACGGCCGCGCGTTTCGGCCGGCTGAGCGCATATTCCAGCGACCGGGCGAACCAGCGCACCGAGAACAGAAACGCGAAGCAGGCCATCAGCAGCGTTGCCCAGCGATCGGCGGCAAACCACCAGCCGACAAGCAGCACGACCGTGAAAAATCCGCAGGCCGACAGGAAGTTGACCTTGCGCAGCACGTGATAGAGAGCCCAGCGATCGGCCCGGTTTTGATTGAGAAGCACCGAAAGCGGCGTTGCAACCGTCGCATTGGTGATCGTGATGCCGAAATGCACCAGCACCAATATCAGCGCAAAGAACCCGTAGTCGATTGGCGCAAGCACCGGGATCAGCGCGGCTGACACCAGAAAACTCGCCACCGACACGGAGTACGGGCCGACCGTCGATACACCGAGGCGCTTGACCAGCCGCGTTACCGGCGAATCGGCGACATCTCGAAACACAAACACAATGCGAAACCCCTCGCCAAACGCGGATCATTGTCTTTCCGAGGAGCGCCCCCCCGCGCACATCTGTTCTTGCCGCCCTGGCCGTCAGGCCGGGCCGGTCTCCAAAAAGACCCCTGTCGTGCGGTCGAAAACCGCCCACACTTCTGCGCACACCGGTGTCTCTATGCCCTTGAAGCCGGATCTTGAATGCCGCATTCGGCTACGGGATGGTGGCCGAGTAAGGGCTTATAAATTTGGCGGTAATTTGGCTTTTTTGCGATCATGCGCGCGTGGCTGCCGCATTTCGCAGCAAGTCCACGCACGCCTTGGCCGACCGGTCAGAATTTGCGGCGGAGCAAGGGTGTTTGAGTGTGTCGGGTGATCTTTTCGTATTCCGATGAAGTATCGCGGGATCCTATAAGGGCCTGCCAACGCTCGAATATTCAAACCCGTGTTTCTCTACCTCGTCTTTACGATAGATGTTCCGAAGATCCACAAAAATCGGGCTTTTCATGATTGATTTGAGGCGCGGCAGGTCGAGTGCACGAAACTGGTTCCACTCCGTCACGATAACGAGCGCGTCCGCGTCGTCAGCAGCTTCGTAGGGTCCGGAGGCGCATTCCAGATTGTCGATCGATTCCCGGGCATTTTCCATGCCTTCCGGATCGTAACCCACGACGCGGGCACCGGCATCGTTCAGGGTCTGCACGATGGCGATGGCGGGGCTGTCTCGCATGTCGTCCGTATTGGGTTTGAAGGTCAGCCCGAGCACGGCGATTTTCTTGCCGCGGACATCGCCGCCGGCCGCGGAGATGACCTTGCGGCCCATCGCCCGTTTCCGGTTGTCGTTGATCGAAATCGTGGTTTCGATCAGACGCATCGGTGCGTCGTGGTCCTGGGCGGTCTTGGCGAGCGCGAGCGTGTCCTTGGGGAAGCAGGATCCGCCGTAGCCGGGTCCGGCATGCAGAAATTTCGACCCGATCCGCCCGTCCAGACCGATCCCGCGCGACACGTCCTGCACATTGGCGCCGACGCGTTCGCTCAGGTCCGCGATTTCGTTGATGAACGTGATCTTCATCGCGAGGAAGGCATTCGCGGCATATTTGATGAGTTCCGATGTGCGGCGCGTGGTGAACACCAGCGGCGACTGGTTCAGGTAGAGCGGCCGGTAGACTTCCGTCATCACATCGCGGGCGCGATCGTCATCAAGTCCGACGACAATGCGGTCTGGTCTCTTGAAATCGTGGATTGCCGCACCTTCGCGCAGGAATTCCGGGTTGGACACGACGGTGACATCGGCACTCGGATTGACCTCGCGAATGATTCGTTCGACCTCGTCTCCGGTTCCGACAGGAACCGTCGATTTGGTGACGACGACCGTAAAGCCCTGCACGGCTTCCGCGATTTCACGCGCTGCGGCGAAAACGTAGCTGAGGTCGGCGTGTCCGTCGCCACGACGCGACGGCGTGCCCACCGCGATGAAGACGACGTCGGCTTCGGCCACGGCTTCGGTGAGATCGGTGGAGAAACTCAGTCGACCGGCCTTGATGTTGGATTCCACGATCGCGTCGAGGCCCGGTTCGAAGATCGGGATTTCGCCGCGTTTCAGGGAATCGATTTTTTCGGCCAGCTTGTCGACGCAGACGACATCATGGCCGAAATCGGCGAAACACGCTCCCGAGACAAGCCCGACATACCCGGATCCGATCATTACTAGCCGCATAATTCCCTCGTTGCTTGGTTCGCCGATCCATGTGCTGCGATGCTGCACCGCAAAACGCCCGTGCTGACGTATCGTCAACCGCGGGCGATTTCAATGCCGTCACCTGTCAAACGTATAAGGTCAAAGTAAGGACGGTAAACCGGTGGCTCGGTCCGGGGGAGTCCGCCGCTCGCCGAATGGCAACCGAAGGTCGCAAGAATTTCGTCTGAATTATCAGGCCGTGTTTCGTCAAAAAACCTCGGCCTCGAAGTTGTCAAAAAAAAGTCGGTTTATGACGGTATAAGATTCGCGAGGCCAGTTCTGGACTTTCCTCGGTCTTTCCGTGTGCGCTGAAGCAATAAAAGCCATCTTTTCGACGAGCTCGCGCAATTATACACAGAGATTCGGTCATATGGCAAAAATGTTGGTTAATAAAAATTCCAACAGATTTCATAAATGTTTTCACAAAATCAAATTATTGATTTCGAAAAAAATTATGACCCTTGTGATAGAAAATACACTCAGAAGCGGCAGGAAATATTGTTTCCACGGGGAGAAATAATATGAGTATACTTCGATATCGGAGTAAAAAGTGTAAATTCTTTGTTAAGCGCATAAAGAAAAAACATTTGTTGTAGCGGAGTTCCATAGATGGCGAATTACACTGTATCTCCCGGAATTTCCGCCCAGGATCTCAATGTACTGATCGAAACCGCGGAACCCGGATCGACGATCTATTTGTCGGCGGGTTCTTATACGTTCGATCAGAGTATTCGCATTACCCGCGACGATATTCGCCTGGAGGGAGCGGGTTCCGATGCTGTCACCCTGACATTCGACTTCGATCCCGGCAACGAGACCTCGGGTGTTGTGGTCTACAGCAAGGAGTCGGAACAGATCGGCACCCTCGCTCAGTCCACCGAGGCCAGCGACACCACCATCGTGACCGCCGCGGCATCCGAGCTGTCGGTTGGCGACACAATCCGGATTTATCAGGAAAACGATGCGGCGCTGGCGGAAAAGCAGGGATTTGGCGAGCTGCCCCAGGAAAACTGGGACGCCTTTCCGTTGCGCGAGGTTCTGGTGGAAGTCGTCGCGATTGATGGCGACACTGTCACTTTGTCGTCGACACTGGCTCAGGAATTCGACAGCGGCAAAGCAATTGTCGAGAAGCACGACCTCATCGAGGACGTGACGGTTTCCGGGTTCACCGTGCGTTACGCGATCGACGGCGATCCCAACCACTACAATTTCTCCAACACCCTGGAGGCCTACAACCACGTAGCGGCCGTGCGCGCCCAGGGTGTCGAGGGATTCACGATCAGTGACGTCTCCGTCGTCGATGCGCCAAGCATCGGTTTTTCGTTCATCCGCGCCCGCGACGTGACGGCGGATAATCTGCATGCCGACGGCTCCTACAACAAGGGCGACGGCGGCAACGGCATCGGTATTCTGCTGAACGAGGTCTTCGACAGTTCGTTCAGCAACCTGACGCTCGACAACCATCGCCACGCGTTCGAGTTCGATGCCTGGAGTGCCGAGGCGAACAACGACATTCACATCAGTTCGACCAACCGCGACATCAATTTCCACGGCGGAATCGACAGCGGCAATGTTGTGCGCGTCGACAGCCAGATTGTCGATTTCGACAAGGAAGGCGATGAATATTCGCAATTTGCCTGGTCGGCGGTGTCTCCCGGTTCGTCGCGCCATCCGCCCACTGATATTTACGGCGAGAACACGATCACCCACGCGTACGGAATCGGCGGCGACAATACCGATATCCTGACCGCGCGCGCGGCAGGGGCCTACCTGGACGGCGCCGAAGGCCACGACACGCTGAACGGCAACGTTTCGAACGATACCCTGAAGGGCGGCAGCGGCAACGATTCCATCCGCGGCAATGGCGGCAACGACATTCTGGAGGGCGGCAGCGGCAACGATTTTCTGGAGGCCGCGGACGGGTCCGACCTGATCGATGGCGGTTCCGGGTCCGATACCATTCGCGCGGGCGGCGGCAATGACACCGTCATCGGCGGTGCCGGCAAGGACGACATCGACACCGGCCAGGGCAACGACGTGATCGATGCCGGCGGTGATTATGACGTGATTACGACCGGCACCGGTTCCGATCGCATCGTGCTGGACGATGCTGATCACGCAACCACCGTGACCGATTTCAATCCGGAATCCGATCGGATTGAAATCCACACCGGCTATTCGAGAGCGTCTTTTTCGGCATTGGAATTTGCCGACACAGTCATCGGCGGCGAGGCGTCGACGCGGATCGTCTACAGCGACGCCGACACCAACGAAAAACACTGGATCGAACTGATCGGCGTCGAACGCGCCGAACTCAGCGGTCGCCACTTTTCCTTCCTGTATACAGACGCCAACGGCAGCACGATTACCGTCTCGCAGACCATGACCGGCGAGACCAGTGCGGATCGCCTGTACGCCGATACCGGCGGCGGCACGCTTAAGGGCATGGCCGGCAATGACACGCTGTACGGCCAGTCGGGCGACGACACGCTGTACGGCGGTACCGGCAACGACACGCTCGTCGGATCCAACGGCAATGACACGATCCTTGGCGAGGCCGGCAAGGACGACATCCGCGGCGGCGCGGGCGACGATGTCCTGCGCGGCGGCGGGGATTATGATCTGATCGAAACCGGTTCCGGGTCGGATACCGTCCTGCTCCAGGACACCGATCACGCTACGATCGTCACCGATTTCGACGTTGCTGCCGACCGGGTCGAGATCCGCACCGCCTATGCCCAGGCGACTTTCAATGCGCTGGAAATCCATGACACGACCTGGAACGGCCAGGCCTCGACGATCGTCTATTTCTATGAGGCCCAGACCGGCGAAAAACACTGGATCGTGCTGGTCGGCGTCGACCCGGAGACGGTCGAGGGGCGTCATTTCACGTTTGTCTACACCGACGGGAGCGGCACGACTTTCGAGGTCTCGAAGTACCAGGAAGGCACCGACATTGCCGACACGCTCCATGCCGATCGGGCAGGCGCCGAGCTGATCGGCAAGGCCGGCAACGATGTTCTCCTCGGTCGCGAGGGCAACGATACGATTGACGGTGGTGCCGGCAACGACACGATCGAGGGCATGTCCGGCTCGGATGTCATCGATGGCGGATCCGGCTCGGACATCATCAATGGCGGCTGGGGGGACGACACGATCCTCGGCGGCTCCGGCAAGGACGACATCGATGCCGGCGGCGGCAACGATTCGATCAGGGCTGGCGGCGACTACGATATCGTCACGACCGGTTCCGGGTCGGACACGATTGTGCTCGACGATGCCGACCACGCCACCATCGTGACGGATTTCTCAACGGCCGCCGATCGCATCGAAATCCTGACCGGCCATTCCAAGGCGTCGTTTTCCGCTTTGCAGATCCTGGACACGACCTGGAACGGTCAGGCCTCGACGATCGTCTATTACGAAGATGCGGCCAACGGCGAGAAACACTGGATCACGCTGGCCGGGATCCGGCCGGAGGATGTCGGGCCCCAGCACTTCACTTTTGTCTATACCGATCAGGCGGGCCAGACGATCACCGTGTCCCAGAACCGGTCGGGCACCGGAGCGAGCGACACGCTTTATGCCGATACCGGCGGCGGCACGCTGTCCGGTCTGTCCGGCAACGATACGCTCTACGGTCAGGCGGGCAACGACACGCTGAACGGCGGGACCGGGTCTGACACCCTGATCGGGTCGGACGGCAACGACACGATTTTCGGCGAAGCCGGCAAGGACGACATCCGCGCCGGGGCCGGAGACGACATCATCTCGGCCGGCGGCGACTATGACCGGGTCGAGACCGGCGGCGGTTCCGATACCATCGTGCTCGACGATGCCGATCACGTCACCTATGTCAGCGATTTCGATGTCGGCTCCGATCGCATCGAAATCCACACCGGCTATTCCCAGGCCTCCTACGCGGCGCTTGAAATCAACGCCACGACATCGAACGGCCTGGCATCGACAATTGTCTATTACAAAGACGCCGACACAGGCGAAAAGCACTGGATCGTGCTGGAAGGCGTCGAACCGAGCACGGTCGACGGTCGCCATTTCAGCTTCGTCTATCGGAACGGCGACGGAGACCTCATCACCGTCGCACGCACCAGCCATGGCACGGTGGATGCAGACGAGCTTTATGCCGATACGCGCGGCGGCACGCTCTACGGGCACGGCGACAACGACACGCTCAGAGGTCAGGACGGCGACGATACGATCGACGGCGGCACAGGCTCGGACACGCTCTTGGGCGGCGGCGGCGATGACACGATTTTCGGCAAAGCCGGCAAGGACGTCATCGACGGCGGTGCCGGTGACGACATCATCCTTGCCGGCGGCGACTACGACGTTGTCACCACCGGCAGCGGCAGCGACACGATCGTGGTGGACGATGCCGACCACGTGACGATCGTCACCGATTTCAATATTGCATCGGACAACATCGAGATCCGTACCGATTATTCCAAAGCGTCGTTTTCCGCGCTCCAGATCACGGCGACGGATTGGGAGGGGACAGCCTCGACCAACGTCTATTATTTCGATGCCGAAACGGGAGAAAAGCACTGGATCGTTCTGGCGGGAATCGACCCCGACACCATTGCCTCCAGACACTTCTCGTTCGTTTATTCTCGCGAGAACGGCCAGGCGATCACCGTATCAAACGACGGCCTCGGGACTGAGTATTACGACACCTTGTACGCCGACACCGGCGGCGGCACGCTGTCCGGCCTTGCCGGTAACGACACGCTTTACGGCCAATCCGGCAACGACACGCTGAGCGGCGGCACCGGCTCCGATACCATGGTCGG
>JANQQB010000492.1 GCA_028285165.1 Rhodobiaceae bacterium | reverse complement strand
CCCATGCGCTCTATGAGGCCGGCGTACGGCGCTACGGGTTCCACGGCCTGTCCTACGAATTCATCAGCCAGAGCCTGAGAAAGACGCATCCCAAGCTCGCCGCCGGTCGGGTGGTCGTGATGCATCTGGGATCGGGCGCGTCGATGTGCGCGATCCGGGACGGGCAGTCGGTCGCGTCGACGATGGGATTCTCCGCGCTCGACGGGTTGCCGATGGGCACACGATGCGGCCAGCTCGACCCGGGCGTCGTCTTATGGCTCATCCAGGAGCGCGGCCTGTCCGGCGACGAGATCTCGCATCTGCTCTATCACGATTCCGGCCTGAAAGGTCTGTCGGGCATTTCCGGAGACATGCGGGACCTGGAAGGCAACGACGCTCCGGGCGCGCGGCGCGCGATCGACTATTTCGTTCACCAGATCAGCCGGGAACTGGGGGCTCTCAGCGCCGCCCTGCACGGCCTCGACGGCATCGTGTTTACCGGCGGGATCGGCGAGAATTCGGCCATGGTGCGTCAGCGGGTCTGCGAGGAATTCAAGTGGTTCGACGTGCACCTCGATGCGACGGCGAACGCGGCCAAGGCACAGGACCTCACCGCCCCGGGCTCGAAGGTCACCATATTGCGCATTGAAACCGACGAGGAACAGATGATCGCCCGGCACGCGGCCGAATTGCTCTAAAGATCGCTCAGCCAGTCTGCCGGGTCGGGAAATTCGGGACGGAAATAGACGATCACGCGTCCGTCCGGTCCGGAACGCGCGTTGTCCGCCCACGGGGCGACACCGTGGATCGCCAGGCGGTGCACCAGATAGGCCTCGCCGGGTCGGGCCGGGATTACGACGCGCCGGCATTCCTCGAACACCTGCCGTCGCACGGCGTGGTAGATTTCTGTAACGTCGTATGAGCCCCAATCTTCGGGCGCTATGTTCTTGAAAAATTGAGAAAATACGGCATGCACGCGTTGGTGCGAGCCTTCCCAGACGACGAGTGGCGCGGCGCCGGGATCGCTCTCCGTCAAGGGAATGCCGAGCAGGTAGGCGTGGTGTTCGCGCAGGTGCCGGCGCCGGTCCGGACCCTCCGGCAGGAGACCGTCGAGATGGGCGGCGTCACGGTCACGACGGAATCGGAATGCCGCTGCACTCTCCTGGTCGGACGGAAGCGGATAGCCGGGATAACAGACCGAGACCTGGCCCCGATCGAGATCGAAAGTCCGGCCGGGAAACAGGTCGGCAATGAAATCGACGACTTTGCCGGCGAGCGGCGATCCGTTGCCGATTGCACCGCGGCCATCGTTCGGCAGCGCGTTCACGCCCACGAACCAGGTGCCGCCACACCGCAGGCCGCGGGGGTCTTCGGACCGCTTTACGGCCTCTCGGGCCGCGGGCAGGGCATGCCTCACCCAGTCGGCAAGCACGGAATCATGGGGAAAGACCTGCCATCCGGTGCGATCGAATTCACGTGCCATGGCGCCCTGCCGGTCAGATACGGCCGGCCCGCTCGAGATGGTCGATGATGCGGTCGACCATCGCCTCGACCGATTGGGCACCGCCTTCCAGACGGATTTCCGGGTTTTCCGGTTCTTCGTAATCGGAATCGATGCCGGTGAAGTTCTTTAGTGTGCCGGCCCGAGCCTTCTTGTAGAGGCCTTTCGGGTCGCGCGCCTCGCAGACCTCGAGTGGTGTGTCGACGAAGATCTCGAAAAACTCGTCGTCCTCGACGAGCGCCCGCGCCATGTCGCGCTCGGCGCGGAAGGGGGAGATGAAGGAAACCAGGGTGATCAGGCCCGCATCCAGCATCAGCTTGGCGACTTCGGCCACCCGGCGGATGTTTTCCACGCGATCCTGGTCGGTAAAGCCCAGATCCTTGTTGAGGCCGAGCCGGACATTGTCGCCGTCCAGCAGATAGGTGCGCCGTCCGCGCTCATGCAGTTTCTGTTCGAGCCGGTCGGCGATCGTCGACTTGCCGGCGCCCGAAAGGCCGGTGAACCAGAGCATTGTCGGTTTCTGGCCGTTATCGGCGGCGCGCACCGCCTTGTCGATCTTCATGTCGTGCCAGGACAGATTGTCGGCCCGGCGCAGGGAAAAATCGATGACGCCGGCGCCGACGGTCGCGTGGCTCATGCGGTCGATGAGGATGAAGGCGCCGGTGCCCGGATTGTCCTTGAAGCTGTCGAACGCAAAATCCCGATCGACGGCGATCTTGCAATAGCCGACCTCGTTCATGGCGAGCGTCTTGGCGGCTTCCTTTTCCAGCGTGTTGACGTCGACCCGGTGTGTCAGATCGGTCACTTGCGCGACGGCGGACTGGGTGGCGAAGCGAATGCCGTAGGTCCGTTCCGGCAGCATCGGCTTGTCGTCCATCCAGATCATGTGGGCGGCAAACTGGTCGGTGACCGAGACCGGCGCGTCGACCGGTGCCAAGATGTCGCCGCGACTGACGTCGATTTCGTCTTCAAGGACGAGGCTGACCGCCTGTCCGGCCCGGGCCGTTTCGAGGTCGCCGGAGGGCCCGAGGATGCGCCTTACGCGGCTCTGCCGGCCGGATGGCACGGCAATCAGGGACTCGGCGAGCGAAACCGTGCCCGAGACGATCGTGCCGGCAAATCCGCGAAAATCCTGGTGCGGGCGGTTGACCCATTGCACGGGGAACCGGAAGGGCCGTGTCGTGGCGTCTTCCGCGACCTCGATGGTCTCCAGGAGATGCATCAGGGTCGGTCCACGATACCAGTCCATCTCCGTTGACGGTGCAAAGACGTTGGCGCCGGTCAGGGCGCTGACGGGCACGCAGTGCACGCTGTTCAGCCCGATGGTGCGGGCGAAGTCCCGGTACTCGGTCTCGATCGCGGCAAAGGTTTCGGCATCGTAACCCACGAGGTCCATCTTGTTGACGGCCAGGATGACGTGCCGGAGACCGAACAGCGAGACGATATAGGAATGGCGCCTTGTCTGGGTGAGCACGCCCTTGCGGGCATCGATCAGGATGACCGCGACTTCGGAATTCGATGCGCCGGTCGCCATGTTGCGCGTGTAGTGCTCATGGCCCGGCGTGTCGGCGGCGATGAAGCGCCGGCGTGGCGTTGAAAAATAGCGATATGCGACGTCGATCGTGATGCCCTGTTCGCGTTCGGCCTGCAGGCCGTCGACGAGGAGGGCAAGATCGACGGCCTCGCCCTGGGTGCCATAGGCCTTGCTCTCGGCGCGGGCGGCATCGACCTGGTCGTCGTAAACCGTGCCGGTTTCGTAGAGCAGTCGGCCGGGCAGGGTGGATTTTCCGTCATCGACTGAGCCGCAGGTCAGAAAGCGCACCTGGTCCCTGGTGTCGTCGTCCCCGGTCCCCTGGTTTGTCGGGTGGTCGCGCGGCTCGACCATGCCGTCGGTCATCATCAGAAATAGCCTTCCTGCTTTTTCTTTTCCATCGAGCCGATCTGGTCGTGGTCGATCACCCGGCCCTGGCGTTCCGAGGCGCGGCTTGCTTCCAGTTCTTCGATGATGCGGGCGACGCTGTCGGCGTCGGATTCGATGCCGCCGGTGAGCGGATAGCAGCCGAGCGTGCGGAAGCGCACCCGCCGCATTTCGGGCACTTCGCCGGGATCGAGCGGCATGCGGTCGTCGTCAACCATGATCAATGCGCCGTCGCGGGTGACGACCGGGCGCGCGGCGGCAAGATACAGCGGGACGATCGGGATCGATTCCTTGAGGATGTAGCGCCAGACATCGAGTTCGGTCCAGTTCGACAGCGGGAAGACGCGGACGCTTTCCCCGGCGCCGATCTCGGTATTGAAGAGCGACCACAATTCAGGCCGCTGGTTCTTCGGGTCCCAGCGATGGCTCTTGGTGCGGAAGGAGAAAATGCGTTCCTTGGCGCGCGACTTTTCCTCGTCGCGTCGCGCACCGCCGAAGGCAGCATCGAAGCCGTGCTTGTCGAGCGCCTGTTTCAGCGCCTGGGTCTTCATGATGTCGGTGTGGACCTTGGAGCCGTGGCTGAACGGATTGACGCCGTCGGAGACGCCCTCCTGGTTGATATGCACGATCAGGTCGAGACCCAGATCCGCTGCCAGGTCGTCGCGGAACCGGATCATCTCGCGGAACTTCCAGGTCGTATCGACATGCAGGAGCGGGAAGGGGAGCCGGCCCGGCGCAAACGCCTTCAGGGCCAGATGCAGCATGACGGCGGAATCCTTGCCGATCGAGTACAGCATGACCGGCTTGCGGAACGTCGCGGCGACTTCGCGGATGATGTGAATGCTTTCCGATTCCAGCCGGTCGAGATGGCTCAGCCGGTCGCCATGCGCGCGGGACCCGGACCGCGCCGGGGGCGTTAAAGTCGTTGTGTCTGTCATCGTCGGTCCGTTCTGGGGGCCGGTATGCAACCGGTTCGAAAGCCGGGACAGCGTTTTCAGGCCGTGTTGCAACCCCTTAGCGGCGCCTGGCGCCAGCGTGCGTCTCGGCGGGCATATAGCGGTTTGCTGGGCGACACGCCACAGATTTCGAACCTGTCAACAGGCGACGGACCGGCAGGCGGCTTGACCGGCCGGCAACCAAGGCTGACACTCCCGCGACAACAATACCGCGATGGCGTCAACGGGCGTGACATCGAATGACAAAGGGAAACGATCATGGATTCCGGCAATCCGTTGTGGAAAGGCCAGGCCTTCAGCATCGCCCATGCTGATCGCGGCGCCTTCGAGGGCCAGGGCCTCCGGGCCTTTTTCGAATACCGCGATCTCGGCATTGCCGGCGCGACATCCGGCCGCTACGGCGCCCATGTCATCCGCGCCGTGCCCGGCCGGCATTCCGAACCGGCCTGGCATACGCACGACCTGGATTTCCAGATGGTCTATGTCACACGAGGCTGGGTCGTGTTCGAATATGAAGGCCAGGGGGAACACATACTACGCGAGGGATCGTGCGTGCTGCAGCCGCCGGGCATCCGCCACCGGGAGGTCAGGCATTCCGATGACCTGGAGCTGATCGAGATAACCAGTCCGGCGGCGTTTGAGACCGCTCCGGTTGAGGCTCCGAAAGTGTGACGGGCTGACTGATGCTTCTCGACGGGTGAACCAAAGAGCCTCTCCGTCCGGGCTGCGTTACTGAAGTCCTGCGGCGCACTTGCAACTTACGTTCATTGCGACACCATAGCGATTCAAGCTTGTTGCAAGAAAAGTAAGGGCGAAAAGGTTCAGATCTCCGCCCTTTTGGATCTTGAACAGATTTTCCCTATCGCTTTATTCTTGGTTCGGTTCTTCGATAAGTTTCCGAATTGGAATATAGCGGCAATACTTAGTGTTTGTGCGGTTTGTGAACTGCGGATATCGCAATTGTCGCACTGTAGTGCGTTACGGGGGAGCCGTTTTGCATTTCAATGTTTCCGGCCATCCTGACCACTTCATATTTGACAAAGCGATCAAACTCTTCGTGGTGGTTTTCCCAGCCGCCCTCAACTGCATTCTTTGCGGCCTCGTCAAAGCTGTTTGGCGAAGATCCAGTCACTGTAAGGATATGATAGACATCCTGATCCACCGACATAAATTCGTTCCTTTCTGAAAAAATAAAATAAGTTGCACAGTCAGATCAAATTGATCCCTCACACTATTACTTTATGTCTATTTTAGTCAACCAATAAAAGCAAATTCTTCAAAGTAAGTATTTTTTGGACATGCTGTCATCGGAACCGGATGGTGCTTGGCTACACGCTCGTCGATCGGTTTCGGATAGGTCGGTAAAGCCGGGACCGTACAATCCCCAATCGCGACCGGTCATCCAAATCCCTATATTGCAGGCAGCGATCGTTTCAGAAATCGACCCCCGGGGGAGGTGACCATGTCCTTGCCGTTTTTCAAACCGACGGCACTCCTCGTGCTGTCCGGTCTGCTTCTGCCGGCGACCGGCGTCGAAAGTCACGCCCAGCAGACCGAACGGCGTGTCGTTGTTACCCAAGATTCGGATTATTTCGGCAATGATTATCGGATCCTGAAGGACGTTACGGTCGATGCCTGTACCGCGGCGTGTGCCGACGACCGGCAATGCAAGGCCTTTACCTACAACGTCTCGGCCGGCTGGTGTTTCCTGAAGGAAGCCGTCGGCGAGTTCCGGGCGGTCGAGGGCGCGATTTCGGGGCGGGTGGTTGAGACGGCTTTGGGACAGAAGCCGGCGCGGGAGACGCGCAAGGCCGAGCTTGATTTTCTCGGGACCGATCTGCTCGACGCTGCCGAAGCACAGGCGGCGCGGGTACGGCAGACGCGGCCGGCGGCGGGGACGCTGACGGACTGGCTGAATGTCGGGTCGGAAAAACGCGCGGCCAACGATCTAAAGGCCAGCGCCGATGCCTATCGCCAGGCGCTGCGCCAGGATCCGGAACGGTTCCCGTCCTGGTCGCTTTATGCCGACACCCTGGTGTCGTGGAAACCCAACAATTGGCGGGAACAGCGGCGCGTCCGCGATGCGGCGGTTTCGGCCGCCGTCAATACCTATCTGGTTGCAACGAGCCTCGAACAGCGGGCGTTCGCACTGGCCGCGATTGGCCGGGCACTCGGCAACCGGAACAGCTGGAAGCCGGCCATCCGAAGCTATCGCGCGAGCCTTGCCCTGCAGGAAGTCGTGGCGGTGCGCGAGGCCTATGATCGGGCCGTCGCGGCACACGGTTTCCGCCTGGTCGAACACCGGATCGACAGCGATGCCGCCTCGCCGCAGATCTGTCTCGTGCTTTCCGACGACCTGGCGCTCGGCGATGCGAGGCCCGAGGACTTTGTGAAGGTCGTGCCGGATGCCGGGCTGGCCGTCGAGGCCGGCCGCCGGAACATCTGCGTCGACGGGGTCAGGCACGGGGAACGCTACGCGGTGACCTTGCGGGCCGGGCTCGCGGCAGCCGACGGGGAGATGATCGAGAAGACGGTTACGCTCGATCTCTTCATCCGCGACCGCAAGGCTTCCGTGCGGTTTCCGGGCAATGCCTATGTCCTGCCGGGGCATGACGGCGCGACGATACCGGTCGTCACCGTCAATGCGAGCCAGGTCGAGGCCGAACTCCTGCGGATCGGCGATCGCAGCCTTGCCGCCACCATCGGCGACGGACGGTTCCTGCGCCAGCTCAATCAATATGACGGCGAGGAAATCGAGACGAAGACCGGCGAAAAAGTCTGGTCCGGTACCGTCGATGTCGAGCGCATCCTCAACGAAGAAGTTGTCTCCGCCATTCCGGTGCGCGAGATTGCACCGGACCTCAAACCCGGCGCCTATGCGCTGATCGCGCGGGCGTCGAGCGACGCGCGACCATGGGAGGCCAAGGCCACCCAATGGTTCGTCGTAACGGATCTGGGCCTGTCGGTGTTTGCCGCAAATGACGGGTTCCACGTCGCCGCCCGTTCGCTGACGACCGCGGAGCCGCTGCCGGATCTCGACCTACGGCTGGTTGCCGGTAACAACGAAATCCTCGGCACGGCAAAAACCGGTGCCGACGGCACCGCCCGCTTCGATCCGGGCCTTGCGCGCGGCTCCGGTGGTGCTGCGCCGGCACTGCTCGTTGCCGAAAACGCGGCGGGCGATTATGCGTTTCTCGATCTGAAGGCGTCCGGTCTCGATCTGACGGACCGCGGCGTCGACGGTCGCGAGGCGCCCGGTCCCGTCGATGTTTTTCTGACGACCGAACGCGGCATATACCGACCCGGAGAAACCGTCTTTGCGACCGCATTGACGCGCGACAGCCGCAGCGAAGCGATCGCCGACCTGCCGCTGACGGTGATGATCTTCCGGCCGGACGGCAAGGAATCCGAACGCCGCCTGATCCCGCAGCAAGCGGCGGGCGGGTCGCTGACCCAGATTGCGCTCGACCGGTCGGCGATGCGCGGCGCGTGGCGGATCGGGATCTATGCCGATCCGAAAGGCAAGGCGCTCGCTGAAACATCGTTCCTGGTCGAAGACTTCCTGCCGGAACGGCTCGATTTCGAGCTGACGGCCGAGGCGCCGGTCTTCAGCCGGGGCGAGGCACTGCCGGTCACCGTCGCCGCGCGGTTTCTCTATGGTGCGCCGGCCTCCGGGCTTGAGGTCTTCGGCAATACGACGCTGACGCCGGTGCGCACACGGGCCGCCTATCCTGGCTATGTGTTCGGGCTTGCCGAAGAGGCGGCAACGCCGGTTTCCGACGTTTTCCAGAGCACACGCACCGATGAAGCGGGCAGCGCGAACCTTTCTGTCGGCCTGCCGGCCAGCCCGGTTGCAACCCTGCCGCTCCAGGCGCGGATTGCGGCGCAGGTCTCGGATACGAGCGGCCGGCCGGTCGAACGCACGCTCGAATTGCCGGTCGCCGATGACGGCCCGCGGCTCGGTCTCAAGCCTTTGTTCGAAGGGGCCGCAGGACAGAATTCGACCGTGCAATTCGATGCCCTGGCGATTGACCGGGACGGCGGGCGCATCGCCGCTGCCGGAACGGCCTGGACGCTGTCGAAGATCGAGACCGATTACCAATGGTATCGCACGGACGGGCGCTGGTCCTACGAACCGATCTATCGCAAGCGTCGGGTCGCGTCCGGCACGGTCGATATCGGTGCAGGTGAACCGGTCACCCTCGACGCAGCCGTCGAGTGGGGCGGCTATGAATTGATGCTGGAACCGGCGACGGCCGGCATGGCGCCCGTCAGCCACCGTTTCGAGGCGGGATGGTATGTCGAACGCAAGTCGCTCGAGTCGCCGGAAGCCCTGAAAGTCGCGCTCGACAAATCCGAGTACCGGATCGGCGAGACGGCCGCAGTGCAGATCACGCCGCCGTTTGCGGGCAAGGCGCGGATCATGGTGGCCGGCGAACGGGTGATCGAGGTGCGGCACGTCGATGTTCCTGAAGACGGGGCGACGATCTCGCTTGACGTTACCGAAGATTGGGGAGCGGGCGCTTATGTGACGGCCCTGGTCTACCGGCCGATGGATCTCGGCAACAAACGTATGCCCGCGCGGGCCGTCGGCCTTGCCTGGGCCGCCGTCGATCCGGCGGACAAACGCCTTGCCGTCTCGATCGAGGCGGACGAGGTCGTGCGGCCGCGCCAGACGACAAATGTCCGGCTTGCCGTCGCCAATGCGCGGCCCGGCGACACAGCCTATGTCACGCTCGCCGCGGTCGATGCGGGCATCCTCAATCTCACCGGTTTCGAAACGCCGGATCCGGACGCGCATTACTTCGGGCAACGGCGCCTCGGCATTGATATCAAGGACGTCTACAACAAGCTGATCGACCGCATGATCGGCACGCCCGGCCGGGTGCGTTCCGGCGGCGACGCCTCCATGATGCGGTTTGAGGGACCGCCGCCGCCCGACGTGCTGATGGCGTTTCATTCCGGCATTGAGGAAGTCGGGCCGGACGGCACCGTCGGCATCGAGGTGCCGATTGCCGATTTCAGCGGCACGGTGCGCCTGATGGCGATCGCCTGGTCGTCGGCCGGAATCGGCAAGGCGGAACGCGATATCATCGCTCGCGACCCGGTGGTGATGACGGCGAGCATGCCGCGCTTCCTGGCGCCCGGCGACCGGTCGCGCGTGCTGGTCGACGTGGCCGATGTGGAAGGTGTCGGCGGCGGCGCGCGGCTGACGGTTTCGGCCGAAGGCGGAGCGCTGCGCATCGACCCGGCCACGGCCGATCGCACGCTTG
>JANQQB010000488.1 GCA_028285165.1 Rhodobiaceae bacterium | reverse complement strand
CTCCTGGCTGCTGCTTGGCCTCGCCAGCAGTCTCGCCACCGTCTTTGCGCTGGTCTGCGTGCGACATGCCGCCGATCCGAATCGAGCGGCAGGACCGGCCGAAAACATCAATCGCCTTCCGATCCGATCGATGCTGCCCGAGCTATCGGGCTATACTCTGTTTGCCGTCGGATACATCGTCTACTTGACCTTCCTGGTTTCCTGGATGACGGCGAACGGCGCGGATGCGCTGCTCGTCTCCACGGTCTGGGGCCTGATGAGCCTGATGGTCATTGTCTCGCCGTTCCTGTGGCGGCCGGTGATGGCGGCTTACGCCGGTGGTGCACCCCAGGCGTTGTCCTGCCTCGTCATCGGGATCGCAATGTTGCTGCCGCTCGTCGTCGACGGTGTCGCGGCGCTGTTGGTCTCCGCCGCCCTGTTCGGCAGCGCGGTCTTCATGCCGCCGGCATCGATCACCAGCTTCAGCCGCATGAACCTGTCACCGGAATTGTGGGGGCGATCGATCGCGCTGTTCACGGTCCTGTTCTCGATCGGTCAGACGATCGGCCCGATCGCCGCCGGCGCGATCGGCGATGCGACGGGCGCCGTCGCCAACGGCTTGTTTGCGGCGGCCATCGTGCTCTTGTTGGCGGCCGCGATCTCCGCCTTTCAAGCGCCGCTTCAAGCAGGGCGAATCCTCAGCAATTCGAACCAACGAAAATAACTGGCTTGCTGTTGATTGCCCTGTAACCCATTGATATCATGATCTACATAACTGTTGACTTAAACACTTATGTGGAAAGTACTATATTGTGAATTCGGCTGAATTGAAGAAGCTGCTGAAGAAACATGGTTGCAAATTCGAAACACACCGCGGCGGAAGCGGGCACCTTACCGTCACGCGCGGGGACCGAAAGTCCCAACTCCCGGTGCACGGAGGGCGAAAGGAACTAGGCACCAGGCTGGTGCAGAAGATACTCAAGGATTTGGGGATCCGATAATGAGCAGATGGTACGAAGTAACGCTCGATCCGGACGACAACGATACGTTTTTTGTCACGGTGCCGGCGTTTCCTGAGATTTCGACGTTTGGCGTCAACCTGGAACAAGCCCGCCGGAACGGACTAGATGCGATCGAAGAAGCGATTGCCGCCCGTATTGCAGCGGGTGATGACCTGCCGGGACCGGCTCGGCCGGACGAGGATATGCGAATGAGGGGCAACTTCGTTCAGATCCCGCTTTTGGTGTTTCTGAAATGCGGCCTTTACATGCGCGGTCGTGCCAAGGGAATTACGCGAGCCGAATTGGCAAGACGCATGGGCGTTCACAGGGAACAAGTGGACCGCCTCTTTCGAATAGATCACAATTCGCGGCTTGATCAGATCGAGGCCGCATTCGAGGCCATTGGCGAACCTCTTGATGTCGACTTGTCCTTCGAGAAGGCCGCATAGGGTGAGTCAACAACAGCCAGTCAGTTCACGAGATCGGTCAATGTGGCGATGTAGTCTCCGGCTTCCAGATGGCCGTTTTCCTTCGCCTTGCCGAGCCATTTGAGCGCTTCCTTGCGCGCGGCCGGCGTCGACCGGTCGAGGCCGGCGCCGCGGGCCGTTGCCAGCATGATGCCATAAGCGAACTGACCGTCCGGACTGCCGTTTTCGGCGGATCGTTTCAGCCAGTAGGCCGCCTTGTCGATATCGCGGTCGAGGACAGCGCCGCTTTCATAGGCCGTGCCAAGTTCGTATTGGGCTCTCTTGTCACCGAGTTCGGCGGCTTGTGTTACCAGCGCCAGCGCCCGTTTCTGGTCTTCGCCGACACCCTGGCCCTGCTGGAACATGTTCGCCAGGTTGATCAGCGCCGTCGTGTTGCCCTTGGCGGCTAGGCCCTCCCAGATGGTCCGCGCCTTGTCATAGTCGCCGGCCTTGTAGGCCGCATAAGCCTTCAGGTTGGTGACCGCGCCGGCGGATCCGTCGGTTGCTTGCGCGGGAGCCGGTCGGAGCGCAAAAGCGATCGACAGAAGCAAGAAGGACATACAAATCAGCCTGATCCACGCAGTGCCGTATACGGTCTCACCCATGATCTCTCCCTGGCGTCGACGCGAGCCGCCGAAACCGGTAGCGCCTGCCGTTCGGTCCAGAATAGCCCGACGGAACCGCTTGGCCAAAGCGGATTGCCGGTTACAGGACGATATCGACGTGGCGACGCCAAGCAGAATGATGATCGAAATCGGGTGAATGCGACCAGGCAAGCATGATGTGGACGCGAGATCCCGGCACGAGCGTCAGTTCCGGCCGGTGCGGCAGGACATGCGGCAAGGAAAACGCCAGATAGGACCGGCCGTCTTTCAAGGACACCGATGCGTTCCCAAGAGCCGGCGAAATCCCGAGGTCCTGCACAGCTTTGTGGTCCGGGACAAGGGCGACGTGTTCCTCAATTCGGACGGCTCCGCCATCGGCCGCAGCGATCACAAAATGCGTGCCCTTGAGGCGCCGGTTCTCGTTGAAGCCCACTGCAATCCACCCCTTGGTGGGCGCGTCGAAGCGGACGTGAAGCTGTCCGGCGGCATGGGACAAATTGAGGTTGGTGCCATCCAGCGCATGCGATTCCGACCTGTCTTGCGCGCGGGACGTCGTGATCCATCCTCCGGCCGTCAGCATCAAACCGACACAGATCAACAGCAGATCTCGCTTGTTCATGCTCGTCTCCCGGCCTATTCACGATGACACTGGGCACGCTAAATTGCTCTTGAATTTTCGTCAAGTAAATTGACTAATGGGATTACCATGCCACCCAAGCCAGAGCTTCTCGACCATATCGGCTGGGACCTTGCCCGCGCCGTGCGACACTGGAAGACCCGGTTTCGCGACGAGATGGTCGCGCGCGGCTATGCCTGGTACGGCGAGGCGCGCGGCGGCCTGATCCAGTACATCGGCCGGGACGGCACGCCGCAATCGGCGCTCACGGAGCTCAGCGGCATGAGCAAGCAGGCGGTCCAGCAACATCTGGACGACCTGGAACGGGACGGCATCATCGAACGGGCCGACGATGCGTGCGAGGCGCGACGCAAACTGATCCGGTTCACCGAAACCGGCAATGCCGCGCTCGAAGACGGCAACCGCATCAAGAAAAAAATCGAACGCGAATACCGCCACCTCATCGGGGCCGAGGACATGGCCGCCCTGAAGCGCTCCCTGAAGACGCTCGTCGATTCCGCGGAGAACGAAGGGCGTCCTTGATATTACGGACCGGACATCGACGGTAATGATAACTCATATCGTCAATTTTCTTGACATTCTCGAGCGTGATATTTAGTCAATTTACTTGACTATATCCGATCACATTCCCGATCGGAAAGACCCGTCGATCGAGGATGTCATGCTTCGAAGTCTGCTCGTCCGCTCCCTCCCCGTCCGTTTTCCGGAAAAGCCCTCCCTGGTTTCCCTCTACGACCGGTTCGCACCGACCTGGCATGCGTGCATTGCGCGCATGGGCTATCTCGATGCCTATCGTCAGCTTGTCGCCGCGCATCCTGTGCGGCCCGGCGGAAACGTCATACGGATTCTCGATGTAGGAACCGGATCCGGCGGCCTGGCGCTCTGTTTCGCCGAGGCGACGGCCGCACCGCTTGACCTCGATCTGCTCGATCCGTCGGCCGCAATGCTCGATACGGCGACGAAGACGCTTGCCCGATCCGGCCGCCGAGCGCGGACCATCCAGGCGGGGATCGGCACGCCGCAAGTACAGGATCACCGCTACGACGTTGTTCTGTGCGCGCACGTCATCGAACACTGCCCCGACCCGGTCGCCGCGCTGCGCTGGATTTCCCGGGTGATGGCGCCCGGCGGCGCGCTGGTGCTGAGCGTCAGCAAACCGCATTGGTGCACGGCCCTGGTCCGCTGGAAATGGGGACACAAGGCCTATGAGCCGGACGACGTCCGATCGATGCTGACGGCGGCTGGTTTTTCCGACATCGTCGCGGTGCCGTTCAAGGCGGGGCCGCCGAGCCGCATGAGTTGCGGCTACCGGGCGCGTGGACCGGCAAGCCCTATCCAGGCGGCGGATCGGACAGGATCCGGTCGAGATCCTGCAAGAGCCTTGGCGGCGCGGCCAGATGGAGGTCAAGGTACAGACGATCGGCCGTATCGGTCAGATCCACCACCGATACGCCCTCAAACGTCAGAACCGCGGCCGTCGACCGTGTGATCAGCCCCACGCCGAGGCCACCGGCGACCAGCGCCAATTGACTGTGAATGCGGGGTGTTTCGGCCGCAACGACCAGATCGCTTCCGGATGCGTCGGCCAAGGCCCGGATCGCGCCGTGCAGATCCGGTCCCTGATGTTCCGGAAACAGGACAAACGGCTCCGAGGCAATCTCGGCAAACCGGATCGCTCCGCGTCCGGCGAGACGATGGCCGGCCGGCAGCGCGGCGCAATAGGGGTCGCGACCGAGCGCTCGGCTCGCAATTCCCTCAGGCAAGGACACGGGTGGGTGCAGGAAGCCGGCATCCAGTCTGCCGTCGCGGAGCGCGGCGACCTGTTCCGGCGTCGTCATTTCCGACAGAAACGGTGTCGGAAGGTCCCGGTTTCGAAGGCCGCGCAGGACAGTCGGTAAGACGGCGTTCAACGCTGCAGATACAAAACCCAGGCGCAGCGGCCGTGGATTGCCGCCAATGAATCTGACCCGTTCCTCCAGATGGTTCAGGCGACCGACGATCGTGCGCGCTTCGTCCCGCAACACGGCACCGGCCTCCGTCAGATGCATGCCCCGGACGCTGCGGTCGAACAAGGACACGCCAAGCCTGCCTTCCAGTTGAGCAATGGCGGCCGTCAACGGCGGCTGGCTCATATGCAGCGCTCGTGCGGCCGCGCGCACCGTGCCGTGATCGGCGACGGCAAGAAACTGGCGCAAGGCGCGGTGATCGAGGGCCGTCATAACGATATATAATTCCTATCGTTTGCACTGAATTCGGTATTTTTCAAATATCATATACCGCGCCATCTCCCGCTCGCCAGATGATGCAGAAGGACATGGCCATGAAACAGACAGCCCTTTCGGCAGCCCTCCTCACCCTGTCGGGCGGCTCCGTATTCGCCGCGCCCGAGCGAACCGACTTCACCACGACATCGGATCCCGGGACGACCATCGCCATCCGCGAAGTGATCGACCCGGCCCAAGAAATCCGCGCCGATCCGGTCATTCTGATCCACGGCGCCCGGGTCCCGGGCATTCCCTCCTTCGACCTCCCGGTCGCGGGCGGCAGCCTCGCAGCCGATCTCGCGGCCAGGGGGCTTGCGGTCTACATCGTGGACCTGCGGGGGTATGGCGGTTCGACGCGACCCGCCGCCATGCAGGCGCCGTCGGACACTTCGGCACCACTCGTGCGGACCGCGGCTCCGGATCGCA
>JANQQB010000479.1 GCA_028285165.1 Rhodobiaceae bacterium | reverse complement strand
TGCGATCCTTGTCGGTCGGCGGTTGCGGCGGTTCTTCGGCGGCGAGCGGCACAACGGGTTCGCTGACCGCCGGTTCCGGTTCGCTCGGCGCAGCGGCGGCAGCTTCGGCCTGTCGGGCCGCTTCCTCGGCCGCACGCCGTTCCTCGGCTTCGCGCTCGATCCGCAGGCGTTCTTCTTCCTCGGCGCGGCGAAGAGCTTCGGCTTCCGCCCGCTGACGATCGGCTTCCTCGCGGACCTTGGCTTCGGCAAGGGCATGCGCCCGCGCATCCCGTTCGCCATCCGTCAGCGTGCGTTGTGCGGGCGCCGGGGGTGGAGCGGCATCGGTCGCATTCAGGTTGCCGCGTCGCGGCGGCGCCTTTTTCTTGGCGATGGTGACCGTCGGCTTTTCGGCCTCGCTGGGAGCGTCCGGTTTCGCATCGGTCTGGCCCGGTCCGAGCATGCGCCGCTTTTTCTTTTCGACGACCACGGCTTTGGAGCGCCCGTGCGAAAAGCTTTGCCGGACGGTGCCCTGCTCGACCTTGCGCGAGGACAGGCTCAGCGTCTTCTTGCGATCAACGCTGATTGTCTTGTCGCCGGTGTTTTTCGTTTCACTCATCTCGTCCACATTCCTAGCGTCTTTAAGCCGGCACCGCCGTTTTCGGATCTCAGGTCCGTATCATGCCGGGCTCGCCGGTGCAGGCGAAATCGGCACATCCTCGAAGTCAAACGCGCAAATCCGGCGGGTCCGGTATGTCCGGCACCACATCAGATCCAAGTCGATCATCCACACCGTCGGCGCAAAATCTCGCGACGAGGAGGGTCTTGTCGAGAAACGACGCAGCCCCGTGGCCCACTCTGACGGCAGCATGTATCACATTTGGCCGGCCGAGTGCCAAACTCAATTCACTCGCGGTAAACATCGTCACGGTATGCGGCGTGGCCGCCTCATCGCCCGCACGGCGCAGTGCCGCCGCCAGTTTTCGGCGCCCGTCATCCGCCCCGTCGCTTGCATGCACGAGCACCTCGACTTCGCCTTTTGTCAGCGCCGCTTCGACGCTTGCGAATCCGAGGATCACCTGTCCGGCCTTGCGCGCAAGTCCGAGACTGCCCAGAGCCGAGGCACGCATCCCGGCTTCCATCGACGTCACGAAATCCGACGCGATCCTGATCTCACTCTTGAACGCGCGCGAAAACAAGCCTTTTTTGATCGCGGCGTCCACCAGGGATCGGTCAACCGAGACCCAGACCCCGCGGCCAGGCAGATTCTTCTTCAGATCGAACACCAGCTCCGAGTCCGGTCCCCGCACGAACCGGAGCAGGTCCGCCTTCGGGCGGGACCGGCGGGTCACGATGCATCGTCGCTCGGCTGTCAGGGCGCGGGGTGTCATCCTGTGTTTCGTTCGATCCGTACATGGGGATTACCGGCTCATGAGCCCGCAACCCCGTCCATGGGTTGTTCTTCTTCGGTGGTCTCGGCGTCCGGATCGTCTTCTTCCGGTTCCGCCAGATCTTCTTCGGTGATCCATCCGGCCGCCAGGCGGGCGGCGATGATCATCGCTTCGGCTTCCGTCTTGGAGACGGCGAAGTCGGAAAAAAGGCCCGGCATGCGCTGCAATTCGCCGTCTTTCTTTTCCGTCCAGCCCATCAGATCGTCGACTGCACAGCCGGCAAAGTCCTCGATCGTCTTGATGCCGTCGCGGCCGACCGCGACCATCATGGCATTGGTCATGCCCTCGATCGTGCGCAATTCGTCCTCGACGCCGAGCGCGCGCCGTTCCTCGTCGAACGCCGCCTCCTGGGCCTCCAGGTATTCACGGGCCCGCGCCTGGATTTCGGCGGCGGTCTCCTCGTCAAACCCTTCGATGACCGCGATCTCATCCGGATCCACATAGGCCACTTCCTCGATTGAGGTGAAGCCTTCCGAGGCCAGCAATTGGGCGACCACCTCGTCCACGTTCAGCGCTTCCATGAACAGGTCGCTGCGTTCGGTGAATTCCTTCTGGCGGCGTTCCGATTCCTCTTCTTCAGTCAGGATGTCGATGTCCCAGCCGGTCAGTTGCGAGGCCAACCGAACGTTCTGGCCGCGTCGTCCGATCGCCAGCGACAGCTGCTCGCCCGGCACGACGACCTCGATGCGTTCCGATTCCTCGTCCAGCACCACCTTGGCGACCTCGGCCGGCTGCAACGCGTTCACGATGAAGGTGGCCGGGTCCATCGACCAGGGAATGATATCGATCTTTTCCCCCTGCAATTCGTTCACGACGGCCTGCACGCGCGAGCCGCGCATGCCCACGCAGGCGCCGACCGGATCGATCGAGGAATCGTTGGAGATAACGGCGATCTTGGCGCGCGACCCCGGATCCCGGGCGACGGATTTGATCTCGATAATGCCGTCGTAAATCTCCGGAACCTCCTGGGTGAACAGCCGCGCCATGAATTGCGGATGGGTGCGCGACAGGAAGATCTGTGGGCCACGCTGTTCGCGACGCACGTCGTAGATCAGCGCCCGGATCCGGTCGCCGTTCTGGAACATTTCGCGCGGGATCGTCTCGTCACGGCGCACGATCGCCTCGCCGCGGCCGAGATCGACGATGACGTTGCCGTATTCCGTCCGCTTGACGACGCCGTTGACGACTTCGCCGATCCGGTCCTTGAATTCGTCGAACTGGCGGTCGCGTTCGGCCTCGCGGACCTTCTGGACGATCACCTGCTTGGCGGATTGCGCGGCAATGCGACCGAAATCGAGCGGCGGCAGCGCATCGGCCAGGCTGTCGCCGATATTGGCGTTCTCGTTCTTGCCGCGGGCTTCGTCGAGCGTGATCTGGGTCGCCGGGTCTTCGACTTCCTCGACCACATGCATCAGCCGCTGCAGCTTGATTTCACCGGATTTGGAATTGATCTCCACACGAATGTCCGTCTCGCTGCCGTAACGGGAGCGCGCGGCCTTCTGAATCGCGTCTTCCATGGCGCCGATGACGATCTCGCGATCGATCGATTTTTCCCGCGCGACGGCATCCGCGATCTGCAGAAGCTCGAGCCTGTTTGCGCTAACGGCCATTCTGGATCTCCATGGCTGCTTTGTCTCCTCTGGTTCCGGTCGGCTGGTCGGTCATGCCGTTCCGGACTCCGTCTTTGATTCGTGTGTGTCGGTCGTGCGATCCTTCGCCGCCTGTTTATCGGCCCGCAGCGCCGCCTTGATCAGGTCATCGGTCATGATCAGCTTGGCCTCGGCGATCGCATCGAATGCCAATTGCACGCTGATCGAGCCATCCGGCAACGCTTCGGTCAGGCCGAGTTCGACGTAATCTCCGTCGATCCCGTCGATCACGCCGCGAAAGCGTCGACGGCCTTCCAGCGTGACACGGGTTTCGACTTTCGCCAGCGCGCCCGTCCAGCGCTGGAAATCACTGCGGCGCACGAGCGGGCGATCGATGCCCGGCGAAGAGATTTCCAGATGATATGCGCCCTCTATCGGATCTTCCAGGTCGAGCACCGGAGACAAAGTCTTGCTGAGCGTCTCGCAGTCCTGGACGCTCATTGTCCCGTCCGGCCGCTCGGCCATGATCTGGACGGTCTTGCCGTTCTGTCCGCTGATGCGCACGCGCACGAGACGGTATCCGAGATCGGTGGCAACCGGTTCGGCAAGCTCGGCCACGCGACCGGCTGGGCCGTCCTCGCGCGACAGGCGTTCCTCGTGAAGATCCGTTTCCGCGATCAATCCGCAATCCGTCGTTTCGGCCAAGGCCGGGCGCCCTGAGGGCAGAAGCGGGCCCAGGCAGCAATGCCGTAGGCTCCATGACAAAAAGGAGCGGGACCGGGGTCCCACTCTCAACGATCGACTACCGTTGTGAGCTGATGTGGCGCCCATATACCACGGACGCCCGGAAATGCAAGCGGAATCGGGGTGGGTTCACACCCGTTCGAAGGCGAGATAAGCCGGTCGGCGGCCTTCCCGAACGGCTTTCGCTTCGTAGCGTGTCCGGTGCCAGTCTGCCCAAGGCTCCTGCCAGTCTCCGGCGCGTTGTGCCGTCCAGCGAAACGCGGCGCAATGCCCAACCTGCATCAGCGTCCAGGTGATGTTGGAAGAGATATCGCTGGCGAATCGAAACTCTCCGCCGGGCTTTAACAGGGCGGCCATGCGTTCGGTCCGGTCAGTGTTGACGAAACGCCGTTTCCAGTGCCGGCGTTTCGGCCAGGGGTCCGGATAGAACAGATCGATTCGGGACAAGCCGCCAGCCGGCAGCCAGTCCAAGACGTCCAGCGCATCGCCGAAATGCAGCCGAAGATTTCCCGGCCGGTCGGGTTCGGCGCCGCCAAGCAGCTTGGCGACCCCGCCCTCGAACGCTTCGCATCCGATGAAGCCGATGTGGGGATTGGCGCGCGCCTGATGCAGCAGGTGTTCACCGGAACCGAAGCCGATTTCAAGACGAACCGCTTCGACGGAGTCGCGAAACAGGGCGGTGAGCGGGTCGGGTGGCGGTGCCGTCAGGTCGATCGCGTAAGCCGGCAGGAGCCGGTTGAGACGCTCCACCTGGCCCGCGCGTGTGCCATGGCCTTTCTTTCGGCCGAAATGCGCGCGGGCGTCGAACGGCAGCATCACCCTGTCCGGTGTTGGGCGTTCCGGTCAGAACGCGGATTTCAGGGCGTCGACGAGGTCGGTCCGTTCCCAGGAGAACCCGCCGTCGCTCGTCGCTTCGCGGCCGAAATGGCCGTAGGCGGCGGTGCGGGCATAGATCGGCTTGTTCAGTTCCAGATGGGTGCGGATGCCGCGCGGCGACAGGTCGACGAGATCCTGCAGCACGGTTTCCAGCTTGTTTTCGTCGACGACGGCGGTGCCGCCGCAATTGACGTAGACCGAAAGCGGCTTCGACACGCCGATCGCATAGGACAACTGGATCGTGCACTTGGAGGCCAGTTCGGCCTCAACGACGTTCTTGGCCAGGTATCGGGCCGCATAGGCGGCCGAGCGATCGACCTTCGTCGGATCCTTGCCGGAAAACGCGCCGCCGCCATGCGGCGCCGCGCCGCCATAGGTGTCGACGATGATCTTGCGGCCGGTCAGACCGCAATCGCCGTCCGGGCCGCCGATGACGAACTTGCCGGTCGGGTTGACGTGCCATTCGGTCTCCGCCGAGATCCATTCGGCCGGCAGCGCCTGGCGGACATAGGGTTCGACGATGCCCTGGACATCTTCCGAAGACAGGGCTTCGTCGACGTGCTGGGTGGATACGACGATCGACGTGACGGCGACCGGTTCCCCGTTTTCGTAGCGCACGGTGACCTGGCTCTTGGAATCCGGACCGAGCTGGCCGGCTTCGCCGGATTTGCGAGCCGCGGCCATCAGTTCCAGGATTTTGTGGGAATAGTAGATCGGGGCCGGCATCAAAAGCGGCGTTTCGCGGCAGGCATAGCCGAACATGATCCCCTGGTCGCCCGCGCCTTCGTCCTTGTTGCCGGCGGCATCGACGCCCTGGGCAATGTCGCTGGATTGGGAATGCAGGAGCACTTCCACGTCGGCCGTCTGCCAGTGGAAGCCGTCCTGCTCGTAGCCGATATCCTTGATCGCGTCGCGCGCCAGTTCTTCGATCTGCTCCTTGGCGATGTCCGGGCCGCGAACCTCGCCGGCGATGACCACCCGATTCGTCGTGGCCAGGGTTTCACAGGCCACGCGAGAATAGGGATCGCCGTCGATGAAGGCATCGACGATCGTGTCGGAAACGCGGTCGCATACCTTGTCCGGATGGCCTTCCGAAACCGATTCGCTTGTGAAGAGGTAAGTGCGGGACATCGTCGATTGCATCCTTCTGAAAGGGTTTCGGAGATCTGTATGCGGGATCGAGGTCGAACGGTGCTGGAAAAACAACCGTCTTGGAAATTGACAATGCCGGTCCCGGATCGGAGCGCATCGGCTCATCCGAACGAGAAACCGACCTGAAAGCCCGTTTTGGCGACACCGATGGCCTATGGCACGCGGCGCCGTTCTATTACAGCGATAACGGCCCGCGTCAAGCGACGCTTGCCGTGTCTGCACAGCGAGGGGGAAGGCAATTCAGTCGTCTTCGCCGGCCAGCGTACGCACGAGATCGACAATGCGTTTGCGCACTTTCGGTTCCCGGATGCGCACGAATGCCTTGTTCAGCGACAATCCCTCGGAACTGGAGAGAAAATCAACCACATAGGATGTCGGTTTCGTCTCTTCGAAGCCGACCGTTTCGTCCGGTGTACCGGGTGCATCCTCGAAGAAAAACGATACCGGCACTTTGAGAACCGTCGCGATATGCTGCAGCCGGCTTGCGCCGATCCGGTTCGTGCCCTTTTCGTATTTCTGGATCTGCTGGAAGGTTATGCCGAGATGTTCTCCCAGCTTTTCCTGGCTCATGCCGAGCATCATACGACGCAGCCGCACCCTTGAGCCCACATGGACATCGATCGGATTCGGAGATTTTTTGCTTGCCATGAATGTGCGCGCTATTGCTTCCCGGGGAGGAAAGAGGAGGTCTTCTCGGTTCTTCCGCAACGGGGCCGGCGCCGCTTCCGCCCGTTCCAGATACTATTCGATTTTCGTGCATTCATGAGTCGATTCAGCTTAAAATTGAAAAATTTCAGACTGAATCATCCATGCGGTGAAAATCGACGTCCCTTGAACATTAATGCCAAAACCAGACAAATGGCAACAAGAGTGGCGAAAGGGATCTGTCCGTACTGCGCAAAAACTGTTGCAGGAAGAGAGGCCGGAAGATTTCCGGTGACAATTCCACGTTGATTGAGGCCAAGGCTTTCCCGGACGCGGCCATAGGGGTCGATGATGGCGGACAGGCCGGTATTGGCGGCACGCACCATCGGCAGACCTTGTTCCACAGAACGCATCCGCGCCTGTTGAAAGTGCTGGTAAGGCCCCGGCGTGGTGCCGAACCAGGCATCGTTGGTCACGTTCAGGAGCCATCCCGGCCGGTCAGGGTCAAAGCCGTCGAGGCCGGGAAAGATTGCTTCGTAGCAGATCAGCGGCATGGCCGGCGGCGCTGCGCCGATCGTCACGTTGGCACGACTGCGCCCGGCGGAGAAGCCGCCGATCCGGGCGGCGATCGGCGCCAGGCCGAGCCGGTCGAACAGCGTCTTGAACGGCAGATATTCTCCGAACGGCACCAGGTGGGTCTTGTCGTAGGCCTCTTCGATCGTGCCGTCGGCATCGAAGACATAGATCGAATTGTAGACGTTGCCGCCGCGCGGTTGGTCGGGGAGGCGCTCGATCCGCATGGCGCCGGTCACCAGATGGGTGCCGTCGGGGAGCAGGCTGGCAATGGCGCCGAGCTCGGTCTGGCCGGCGGCCAGGAGAAACGGCAGGGCGGTTTCCGGCCAGATCACATGGGTCACCTCGTCCAGATCGCCGCTTGTGTCTCCGGCGGGCCGGTTTTCGCCGAAGCCGGCGCTCAGGTCGAGCAGACCCTGGAAAATCGGTGCCCGGTTCTCCGGCTTCCATTTCTCGGCCTGCGCGATGTTCGGCTGGGCGATGCGGATCCGCACATCGTCGAGCGTTTCGGAACCCGCGCCGGCCAATCGCACGATCCCGAAGACCGCGAGGCCGAGAGCGGCGCACCCGATTGCGCCTGCAAGGCCCAGCCGCAGCGTCCGGTCGCGGGCCGATCCGAGCAACAGCACCGGCGCGCCGAACACGATAAACGCAAGAAGGGTCATGCCGTAAAGGCCGGTCAGCGAGGCGGTCTGCAAGGGCACATC
>JANQQB010000465.1 GCA_028285165.1 Rhodobiaceae bacterium | reverse complement strand
AATTCGACGACCAGCGGCACGGAGCCGGCAACCAACCTCAAAAGGTCGGCAAAGCTCGGGATTGTGTCCGTCGATCCGCTGAGAACCACCTGCCTCAGGGCCTCGGACGACCAGTCCCGCACCCGGCCGGTTTCAAAGGTGAGGCGATCCAGACTGGCGTCGTGAAACACCATGGGGACCGCATCGGCGGCCATCTGCAGGTCGACTTCGATGGCAAAATTGCGCTCTATGGCGGCACGAATCGCAGACGCAGAGTTCTCGATGCGCCCGGCATTCCGGTCGTGCAGGCCGCGATGCGCGACCGGCCGCTCGGTCAACCAGGACAGGCCGCTCATGGATGCTCAGGCGATTTCAAGAATGGCTTCGACTTCCACGGCGACGCCGAAAGGCAAAGCCGCGACGCCGACCGCCGAGCGCGCATGGCGCCCGGCATCGCCGAAGACCTCGGCGATCAGGTCGGACGCGCCGTTGATGACCTTCGGCTGGTCGCCGAATTCGGGCGTGGAATTCACGAAACCCACGAGCTTGACCACGCGGGCGACCCGATCCAGGTCGCCGAGGGCCGCCTTGGCCTGGGCGATTACGTTGATTGCGCACAGGCGTGCCGCTGCCGCGCCGTCTTCCACGCTCATATCCGCGCCGAGCCGGCCGACGAATTCCAGGCCGCCCGCGCCCATGGGAATCTGCCCGGAAATGAACAATTGGCTCCCGGTGATGACGCTTGGCACGTAATTGGCTGCCGGGGCCGGCGCCTGCGGCAGATCGATGCCGAGCGTTTGAAGCCGGTTTTCGATGGTTCCGGACATGGACTTCCTCGTTGGTTATGCGCTGTGTGGCGGGAATTGAGGTCTGCAAATACGATGGATGCGGCGGTGTTGTCGTCGAAAAAGCCGAGGCCGGCAATCGCTATTTCCGCAGGATGCGCGACAAACTCCTCGCTTTGTTCGCAGGACTGCCCAATATTGGGCAAATTCAGAACCTATCGCAAACATGATTCGAAAGGGATCCATGGCATGATTCTGGGTGTTGACCGGGTGCGGACGTTTGCCAAGCGCGCAATGACGGCCGGAATTGCAGGGTTCGCCGGCCTTGTGGGCGTTGCGATAGGCGATGCACAGGCCACCGGCTTCATGCCGCACCGGGCGGTCTACGATCTCACCTTGCAGAGTGCGGAGACGGCGTCCGGCATCGCCGCGCTTTCGGGCAAGATGGTCTTCGAAGTCCAGGGATCGGCCTGCGAGGGATATTCGGTCGAATTTCGCCTGATCACTCAGATCACCGCGACAAACGGCACGGTCCGCATGACCGATGTTCGCACATCGTCGTTCGAAAAGCCGGACGGAGACGGCTTTCAATTCCTCAGCCAGACCTTTCTCGACCAGAAAAAGACCCAGGAAAGCCGCGGCGAGGCGACACGTGACGGTGCCGGAATGCAGGTCGCGCTGTCAAAGCCGTCGGAGAAAAGCGTTTCCTTCGATGAAGCGATTATGTTCCCGTCACAGCATTTTCAGGAGATCATCCGCCGCGCCCAGGCCGGCGACCGGTTTTTGAGTGTCGGTGTCTATGACGGTTCGGAGGAAGGCGAGACGTTTTTCGAAACGAGCACGGTGATCGGCAATCCCCGCGATATCGAGGACCCGGCCGGACAGCCGGCAATCGAATCGAAGACCCATTGGCCGGTCGTCATCAGCTATTTCGAGCCGAAATCGGGGCAGGTGGACACGACCCCGATCTATACGCTCAGTTTCCTGACCAACGCGCCCGGGATCAGCCGCGACCTCAAGATGGATTACAATGCCTTTGCCATCAAAGGCACGCTTGCCGAACTGGAACGGTTCGAAGTCGCGGCCTGTCCCTGACCGGGCGCAACGATCCGGCGTCCGGCAGACGAGGTACTAGTATGCCCAAGGCCAAACGCTATCCGTTGCCGAAGCGCTTCAATGCTGCCCTGTCGGAAAAGGCCTATGCCAACCTGCGTCTTCTGAACGACCGCTGGCACCTGGGAAACAATTACCTGCTGGTCGTGCTTCTGGAAAACCTCGACCGGGTGACGGACCCTGAAGAACTGGACGCCGTATATCGCGAGTTCATTGCCGAATACGGCGCGCCGGCCAAACCGGAAACCGAATCCTGAGGGCCACTTGGCCGACGTTTCCTTTCAGCTGTCTCCCGCTTCCGGTTTTTCGAAAACCAGGCCGAGATTCACGGCATCCCGGCCGAATTTGTCGCGCAGGGCATCGACGGCGTGTTCGGCTTTCGACCGGCGTTCCTGATCCGGGTCGAGCAGGTTTGCCGGGTCGGCCAGCGCCCGATCATGCAAGTCCGCGACACCGATGCCGATCAGGCGGAAGGCGCGACCGTCGCATTCCGGCTCAAGCAGGTCTCGGCCGGTCTTGAAGATCGTGTCCGCCAGGCATGTCGGATCGGGCAATTGACGGCTGCGTGTCACGATCTTGAAGTCGGCCGTTTTCAGCTTCAGCGTAATCGAGCGGCCGGATATGTCGGCGGCTTTCAAGCGGGCAGAGACCTTTTCGGACAGCTTGCGCAAAGTTGCTGTCAGAAACCGCAGGTCGGTGTGGTCGCGGTTGAATGTGGTTTCGCTGCTGACGCTCTTGCGTTCGCTTTCCGGGTTTACCCGGCGGTCGTCCTGGCCGCGCGACAGACGCGCCATGCGCAAACCCATTGCCCCGTAGCGCTTGGCCAGCGTTGTCTCCTCGGCGTTCTGAAGGTCGGCGATCATGCGTATCCCGTCCTGCGCCAGTTTCTTGCGGAAGGCCTTGCCGATGCCCCAGATCTTGCCGACCGGCAGCACCGCCAGCACGTCCAGCGTCTCGGCCCGGCCGATTACGGAAAACCCACGCGGCTTGTTGAAGTCGGAGGCAAGTTTGGCGAGAAACTTGTTGTGCGACAGGCCGACGGAGATCGTGATGCCGACGTCGGCTTCGACCTGATTGGCAAAGCGGATCAATGTGGTCGCCGGGCTCGATCCGTGCAGGCGCTCGGTTCCGCCGAGGTCCATGAAGGCTTCGTCAATGGAAATCGGCTCGACCATCGGCGTCAATGACATCATGATGTCGCGGACCTGGCGGCCGACCGCCGAGTACTTGGCCATGTCCGGTTTGATGACGACGGCATCCGGGCAAGCGGCCAGCGCCTTGAACATCGGCATGGCCGAATGCACGCCGGAGATTCGGGCAATGTAACAGGCGGTCGAAACGACGCCGCGCCGGCCGCCGCCGATAATGACCGGGCGGTCACGCAAGGACGGGTCGTCCCGCTTTTCGATCGAGGCGTAGAAGGCGTCGCAATCGACATGGGCGATCGACAGGGTCTGGAGTTCAGGATGGCTCAGGAGGCGCGGGCTGCCGCAGGCATGGCAGCGGCCGCGACCGGGCGCGTTCACCGTCGCGCAATCGCGGCAGAGAGATCCGTCTTCGGCGTGCCAACCGGTCATACCGGTCATGCATTCAACTCCAACCTGTCACGACCCCGTGCGTTCTCTTGGATGGCTGGCCGGAAAGCGGCGTCTCAGGCCATGTCGTCCGGCATTGTCAGGGATGTCAGAAGTATGCGCTTTGCTTCAGTCCAATTCTTGGTCTTGGCATCGGCTTCGTCAACCGGCGGGGCCAGGTCGTAGAATTTCGGATCGTTGATGAAATGGATCAGGTGCGCATGCGGAATGTGTTGGCGCACCGAGACGATATTGGAGCCGATATCGTCCAGAAAATGCACGGCGCCGGCATATCCGGCGGCAAGCTGCGCGGCAACCCGCCCTTTGGGGCCGGAATTGACATACACCGGATAGGGCATGCCGTGATCTGAAAGACGCTGGCTGCGCGTGTCCAGGAAAGCACCGGGAATGTTGGTCAGGAAACATATGTCGGCATGATCGGCCAGTTCGGCAAGCGCCTCCGCGGCGCCGGGTATGCTCGGTTGCCGACGGCTTTCGGCCGCAAAGAATCCCTGTACCAGATCTCCGGTCCGTTCGCCGGACACGGCCTCGCCGGTCGCCTCATCGACGATGTTGCCGGACAGGGCATAAGAGCGCTTGACCAGCCGCAATCCCTGGCGCGCAAGGAATCCCTCAAAGGGATGCACGAACATCAGCACGACCTCGTCGACATCGCACAGGATAAGCGGGCGGTTCGGATCTTTGGGCGGTTCGATCATGGCGGTTCGGTTCTGGCCAGAGGGCCTTTCAGAGAGGATTGGAAGGCGAAAGCGCTGCGTGCGCGGCCGGAACCTCTGTCGGATCGAGCGCCTCGATCTCGGCGAATTCAAGCAGCAGGGCTTCATCCTGCATCATGTATTCCAGGACCGAGGCCAGGAAGCGCGGGTCCGTGGCCGCCTCACGGAGCGTGGCCGGATCCAGACCGGTCAATGATATAAATCTCTGAAGGCGATTTTCCTCGCTAACAAGAAAACCAAGCGCTTTGATGGAAAGTTTCTCTGCTTCCTCGATATTTGATGTTCGGCCTGACGCCTGCATGAGGGCTCCGTTTGCGTTTCGGAAAGGAATGTGTGGTTACGTAGGGACCGAGTAAATGTATTTGTATCAGAGGAACTTGGTTTTTGCGCATCTGAGCTGAAACGCGGCGCTGCCGACAGCCCCACAAAGGCATCGGTTACGGGTCGCGTAGGTGATCGGATGGGTCACGAGCCGGTTCCTGTGCACGCGCTGGCCCGGGACTTCGCATTACCTGTACGCTCCGAAGCCCGCGGGTTCATTTTGGTCATTAATCTGGGGCGTTCATCGATGCCGAAAACGGTGCTCATTGTTGAAGATAATGAGCTCAACATGAAGCTTTTCAACGATTTGTTGGAAGCCCATGGCTATCAGACGATCCAGACCCGGAACGGGCTGGAAGCCCTCGACCTGGCGCGCGAGCACAGGCCGGACCTTATTCTCATGGACATCCAATTGCCGGAGGTTTCCGGCCTGGATGTCACACGTTGGCTGAAGGAAGACGATGAACTGAAAACCATACCGGTCGTGGCGGTGACCGCATTTGCAATGAAGGGCGACGAGGAGCGCATCCGGCAGGGGGGATGCGAAGCCTACATTTCGAAGCCGATCTCTTTGACCAAGTTCCTGGAGACGGTGAAGTCTTATGCAGGCGAAGCCTGACCTTTTGGGAGCCTCCTCATGACAGCCAGAGTGCTTGTCGTCGATGATATCCGCGCCAATGTGAAGCTGCTGGAAGCGCGGCTTACGGCGGAGTATTTCGAGGTCCTGACCGCGTTGAGCGGCCAGGAGGCGCTCGAAATCTGCGAGCGCGACCAATGCGATATCGTGCTTCTCGATGTCATGATGCCGGGCATGGACGGGTTTGCCGTCTGCCGGCGGCTGAAATCCAATCCGCTGACCGCGCATATTCCGGTCGTCATGGTGACGGCGCTCGACCAACCGGCAGACCGTGTGAAGGGGCTGGAAGCCGGCGCGGACGATTTCCTCACCAAACCGGTCAACGACATCGCGCTTCTGACCCGCGTCAAAAGCCTGGTTCGCCTGAAAATGCTGACCGACGAATTGCGGATGCGGGCGATCACCGGCAAGGAACTGGGCTTCGAACAGGCGTTTTCCGATGTCTTGAACGAAGAATTCGGCGAAACGTCCGTGATGGTGGTCGACGACCAGCAAGCCTCCTACGAACGCCTTGTCCACATGATCGAAGCCGACCATCGCGTGGTCGTTGAATGCGAGGCACAAGAGGCCCTGTTTTCGGCTGCGGAAGGCAATTTCGACCTGATCGTCTGCAATCTCTCGCTCACCGGGTTCGATGCGCTGCGACTGTGTTCGCAAGTGCGGTCCCTCGACCGCACCCGCATGCTGCCGATTCTTCTGGTGATCGATCCGGGCGACAATGCGCGGTTGCTGCGCGCGCTCGATATCGGGGTGAACGACTACATCGTCCGGCCGATCGACGGGAACGAGTTGCGGGCGCGTGTGCGCACCCAAATCCGGCGCAAACGCTACAACGATCGCCTGCGGGCAAAGGTCCAGCAGACGATCGAAATGGCGGTGACCGATTCCCTGACCGGACTGCAGAACCGGCGCTATCTGGAAAGCCATCTGTCCACGCTGGTCGACCAGTCGGCCGCGCGCGGCAAGGCATTGTCTGTCCTGGTGCTGGACATCGACTTCTTCAAGTCCGTGAACGACACTTATGGCCACGATGCCGGCGACGAAGTGCTCAAGGAATTCGCCGTTCGCATTCGCAAATGCATTCGTGGCATCGATCTGGCCTGCCGGCTGGGCGGCGAGGAATTTGTCGTTGTCATGCCCGAGACCGATGCGTCGCTGGCCTATACGGTTGCGGAGCGTTTGCGGCAACGGGTCGCCGGCGAACCGTTTGTGGTCAATGGCGGACAGAAAGCCATTGATGTCACCGTCAGTATCGGCATGGCCGCCATCGAACCGGGCGATACGATGGACAACCTTCTCAAGCGGGCTGACCAGGGCCTTTATGCCGCCAAGCGGGACGGGCGCAATCGGGTAGTGACAATCGCTGCCTAAAATCTATGCGCGCATAAAGTTCCATCAAATCGGTATTTTGTATTTAGATCGCGGATAAATGATCTAACGTAACCTACGGAAATTGCACCCAAACGTCATTGAATGAGCCGAATCGGCCTGTATTGATTCCAAATCGACAACCTTTGAGATGTTTACCAAAACGTTAAAAACGGCATGTCTTCAGTTATATTGGCTTGATTTCGAGCGTTGGATGAGTAGTGTTTGCTTGCGATGAGCCTGAGGTTCGGGCATCCTATAAAAAAATAGCCCGAACTTGGGATCCCTACGGTTCGCAGGTCCGCCGCATCTCCTGGGTCCGTGGGGTACGGCCGGTCGGGACGTGATTGAATGGCCTCCTCGTATCAATCCGTCTTCGACCGGCCACCATTCCGGTAACTTCCCTTCCGATACATGATTTTGGCGCCCCGACGCGGTCTGTGCGGGGTCGGCACAGCATTGTGACGCCGACCGTGCGTGCCGAACCGGGAAGGGTAGCCCGTCGGTACAGGCGAGTGAGAAAGCCGAGCGGATATGCGGTGAGAATAGTCCTGCTCGTTATGCGAGCAAGGCCGCTGTATGCAGGGCAGGCGTGTATCACGTGATCTGACGGCTGCATCAAGCAGGCGCGAACGAACCCTTCGATCCGCAAATCCGCGGGCCTTGCCATCTGCAGAACACAAAAATGACGCCGTCGGAACCCCGGCGGCGTCTGCTACGGTCGGATCAAGCGCGTGCGACGACTGTCGTCAGACAGTGTTCACGAAAGAGCGCTACTTGATCTTTGCTTCCTTGAATTCGACGTGTTTCTTGGCGACCGGATCGTATTTCTTCTTGACCATCTTTTCGGTCATCGTCCGCGAATTCTTCTTGGTCACATAAAAATAGCCCGTATCGGCCGACGATACGAGACGGATCTTGATGGTTGTTGCTTTAGCCATGGGTCCAGAACCGAAACAAAAGGCCTGCCACCAGGGCAGGCCGTTGATTTGGCGCTATCCATACTCACCGACCGGCTCCTGTCAAGGTCCCGAACGACGATTGTTGGCCTTGGATCCCGGCTTTCCGGCCGATTCCGCAGCCGTCCCGTTCTTCCGGCAGGCTGTCAGCGTTCGATCAGGGTCCGGTTGAAACGGTTCGACGCCCAATAATAATAGGGAACCGGATGATCCGGTGCCAACTGCGGATCAGCGGCCAGTTGTCCCTGCAATTCCTCGATCATCACCGAGGTGATCGTCGGCAGGTCGAGGGATTTGGCCTCATCGAGCGGCAACCAGTGCAGGTCCTGCAATTCGCCGGACGGCAGGATGCCGTCGGGCATGCGGTCGGCGATTGCGTCGGCGAAGACAACGAAGAACCGCGTGTCGAAACGCCTTGGCCGCCGGGGAGGGGTGATCGCCCGGCCGATCAGGCGCATCGGAGTGAGGTCGAGCGCCACGTCGTGTTCGGCAAAGGGGCGCATGCCGGCCGGGCGTGGCAGATCGGTCTTCTGCTTTCGGCCGATGAAAATGCCCGCCTCTTCGTAGGTCTCCCGGATGGCGGCGACTGCAAGGCCGCGGGCTCTTGCTTCCGGCGAGCGGGATTTCATGTCGTAGAGGACCTGGGCGCGCGTTACCGGATCGTAGTCGGCCGCGACCTGTGTGCGGGAATCGGCCGGGTCGACGCGGCCGCCCGGAAACACGAACTTGCCCGGCATGAACTTGTGCCGCTCGTGCCGGCGTCCCATCAGCACTTTCGGTTCGCCCTTGCCGCTGTTGTCTAGGATCATCAGCGTGGCGGCGTCGCGTGGGCGCAGATTGGGATAATCCATGCGCCGTTCGACATTGGTCAACCGGTCGGAAAGCGTGTCGGTGCTCATTATGTTTTCATTGTCCCGGACTGGTCCGATGACCGGTCATCTTCAAAGCCATGCATGCGCAGCGCCCATTGATACGCCACAATCGCTCCCTTGATCGGGCGCAGCACCGCCAGTGTCAACAAGAGCGTCAGCGGGATCCAGATCGTCATATGCAGCCAGATCGGCGGCCGGTAGGCGATTTCCACCAGGAGCACGAGACTGACGATGATATGGCCGACGATGGTGATCGCAAAATAGGGCGGGGCATCGTCCGCCTGGTGGTGGTGCAGGTCCTGACCGCAAGCCGGGCAGGAGTCGCGGACCGTCAGATACCCATCGAAGATCGCGCCGCCACCGCAATTCGGGCAGCGATTGCGGGCACCGTTTGCAAGCGATGCCAAGATCGGGCGGGGAGGCGGGGTGTCTTCAACCGGGGGCCACACGGGCGGTCTCCTTCGGCGGGTATTGGGCTCGGCGCCGTCACGACCGTTTGCGGCCGCGACGCTCCGGGCGGCGGGCCGGTTTCGGGCGTGCGCCGCGTGTCCTTTCCGGGGCTTCGGATACGATCTCGAAGCGCAACGCACCGGCCAGCGGCAGCGCGTCGACAAGTCGGACCTCCACCGGATGGCCAATGCGGAACGTCGCGCCGGTCTTTTCGCCGACAAGACGATGATAGTGCTCTTCATAAATGAAATATTCCGCCCCGAGGCTGGAAATCGGCACAAAACCGTCGGCACCACTGTCCTTCAGCCGGATGAAAAGGCCCGCCGTCGTCACGCCGCTGATGCGTCCTTCAAACGTGGCGCCGACCCGATCGGCCAGCCAACCGGCGATCAACCGGTCCACGGTTTCGCGCTCGGCGGCCATTGCGCGCCGTTCGGCCGCTGAAATGTCAGTGGCGATTGTCGCGAATTGACGTTCCGCTTCCGGCGGCAGGCCGTCCCGTCCCAGGTTCAGGGCCGAAATCAGCGCCCGGTGCACGATCAGGTCGGCATAACGGCGGATCGGTGAGGTGAAGTGTGCGTAGCGGCGCAGGTTCAGGCCGAAATGCCCGATATTCGCCGGATTGTATTCGGCCTGGCTCTGGCTGCGCAGGACGATTTCGTTGACCGCTTCCTCCTGGTCGCTGTCCCGCACCTTTGTCAGGATGCCGTTGAAGTGGGATGGCCGCATTGCGCCCTGTTTCGGGAACGACAGGTCGAGACTGGAAAGAAAGGTTCGCAACGCGTCCAGCTTTTCCAGGCTCGGTGCGTCGTGCACGCGGTAGATGACCGGCGAGCGCGCTTCCTCCAGCGTTTCCGCCGCGGCCACATTGGCCTGAATCATGAATTCCTCGATCAGCCGGTGGGCGTCGAGGCGTGGCGGCGTGACGATCCGGTCGACGGTCCCTTCCGGCGTCAGCGCGATCTTGCGCTCCGGCAGGTCGAGATCGAGCGGGCTGCGTTTGTTACGCGCTTCGGCAAGGCTCTTGTAGGCATCCCACAAAGGCTGCAGGACCGTTTCAAGCAGATCTTCCGTCTGCTCGTCCGGATGGCCGTCGATTGCGGCCTGCGCGGCGGCATAGGAAAGACGGGCATGGGACCGCATGGCCACTCGGTAGAACCGATGCCGTTGCTTGATGCCGTGTTTGTCGAAGACCATTTCCACGGCGAGCGCCGGGCGATCCTCGTCCGGGCGCAGCGAACACAGATCGTTCGAAATGTGTTCCGGCAGCATCGGGACAACGTGGTCCGGAAAGTAGACGGAATTGCCGCGCTCGAGCGCCTCCCGATCAAAGGCGGTTCCGGGGCGGACATAGGCGGCGACATCGGCAATAGCGACGCGCACGATGTGACCGCCCGGATTGTTCGGATCGGGGTCCGGTTCGGCCTGGACGGCGTCGTCATGATCCTTGGCGTCGGGCGGGTCGATGGTGATCAGCGGGCGATCGCGCCAGTCCGTGCGCCCCTTGAGATCAATTGGTTGAAGGGCATTGGCTGCGTCGATGGACGCCGGACCGAACCGGTGCGGAATCTGGTGGCGGTGAATGGCGATCAGTGAAATCGCCTTTTCATCGCGCAGGGATCCGACCCGTTCGACCAGCTTGACGCGAGCAAGACCGTGCGGCCGTCTTTCAAGCTGTTCGACAGCGATCAGGTCGCCGGGCTGCACCTTTTCGGCGTCGTCGCGGTCGAGCAGCATCTCCGATTGGCGCCGGTCGACCGGCAGAACCCGGAACCCATGGGTGCCCTTTTCCACGACCCCAAGGGCTGCGGTCTGGCGCTTTTCGAGAACCTTGATCACCCGGCCGCGATAGCGGGCCAGCTTGTGGTCGCCGAGGCGTTCGACGCGGGCGAGGACCTGATCCGAGACACCCGGCTCGGCGCCGCGGCGCTTCTTGCCGCCGGCGCTCGGCAGGAGCACGACCGGAGGCGGGCCCTTTTCCTTCTCGTCCCAGCGTTTCGGTACGGCCAGCAATTCGCCGTCCTCGTCCCGTCCATAGACCTGCAGGACGCAGACCGAAGGCAGGTCTTCGGGGCGGGTCAGGCGCTTGCGCCGCTTTTCCAGGAGACCGTCGGCGGCCATGTCTCGCAGCAATTGTTTCAGGACAACACGGTCGTGGCCCTTGACGCCAAAGGCACGGGCCAGTTCGCGTTTGCCTGCGAGGCCTGGATTCTCTGCGATGAAGGCGAGCACGTCCTCGCGCGTCGGAACGCCCGGACGATGCTTTTTCTTGGCTTGGGCGGCGGACACCGGCTGGCCTTTCATGATTGGCCCCGGCGTTTAACCCCGGGGCAAGGCCCGCCAGTTCAGGCGTCGGCCTTCTTCTTGGCCGTCTTGGCCTTGGTGGTCTTTGCAGCCGTCTTTTTTGTCGTCTTGGCCTTGCGGGTGGCCTTCGGCTTTGTTCCGCTCTTGGCCGCCTTTTCGGCAATCCATTCGACCGCCTGTTCGACGGTCACCGATGTCGGGTCGGTTCCCTTGGGCAAGGTTGCGTTGATCTTGCCGTGGTTGACATAAGGGCCGTATCGGCCGTCGCGCACCGTGATGGCGCCGCCGTGTTCCGGATGCTCTCCGAGTTCCTTCAAAGCGGCCGGCGTGGCACGACCGCGTCCGCCCTTGGCCTGTTTTTCGGCAATGACGGTGACGGCACGGTTCAAGCCGACCGTAAAGACGTCCTCGACCGTCTCCAGATTGGCATACTTGCCGTCGTGCTGAAGGAAAGGTCCGTAGCGGCCGATGCCGGCAAGGATCGGTTTGCCGGTTTCCGGGTGATCGCCGACCTCGCGCGGCAGGTTGAGCAGGGACAACGCCTTTGGAAGATCCATGCTGGCCGGTTCCCAGCCTTTGGGCAGCGAGGCGCGCTTCGGCTTGGCTTCTTCGCCCAATTGCACATAGGGACCAAACCGTCCGGTCCGCAAGGTTACGTCCATTCCGCTTTCCGGGTCGACGCCGAGCAGTGTCGGGCCTTCGTTGGCATCCTGGCCGTTTCCGTTGATGTCGGCCAATTGGCGGGTGAAGCGGCATTCAGGATAGTTGGAACAACCGATAAAGGCGCCGAACTTGCCGAGTTTGAGGCTGAGCCGGCCGGTGTCGCAAGCCGTGCAGGCGCGTGGATCGCTGCCATCCTCGCGTGGCGGAAAGATGTGTTCGGCCAGAAGATCGTTCAGCGCGTCGAGCACTTCACTGACCCGAAGGTCCTTGATGTCGTGCACCACGGCGGAGAACTGCATCCAGAACTCGCGCAGCACGTCGCGCCAGGCAAGATCGCCGGCGGAAATCCGGTCGAGTTTTTCTTCCAGACCCGCCGTGAAATCGTATTCCACATAGCGCTCGAAGAAGCTCTCAAGGAAAGCCGTGACGAGGCGGCCCTTGTCTTCCGGGATCAGGCGGCGCTTGTCGAGCCGGATATATTCACGGTCGCGCAGGACCGACAATGTGGATGTGTAGGTCGAGGGACGGCCGATGCCGAGCTCTTCCATCTTCTTGATGAAGGTCGCTTCGGTGTAGCGCGGCGGCGGTTCGGTGAAATGCTGGGTCGATTCGATCGCCTTGCGGGTTGCCGTCTCACCGGCTGCAAGCGGAGGCAGCCGCTTGGATTCGTCGTCGCCGTCGTCGTCCCGGCCTTCCTGGTAGAGTTTCAGGAAGCCGTCGAAGCGGATCACCGAGCCGGTCGCGCGCAGGCGCACGATGTCGGAGCCGGACCGCGCCGCGATTTCGGCCGTCGTGCGTTCGATGCGCGCCGACTGCATCTGGCTCGCGACCGTGCGTTTCCAGATCAGTTCGTAGAGCTTGGCCTGATCGGCGTCGAGAAAGCCGGCCACCTGTTTCGGCGTGCGGTCGAGCCCGGTCGGGCGGATGGCCTCGTGGGCTTCCTGGGCGTTCTTGGCCTTTGTGGAATAGTAGCGGGGCTTTTCCGGCAGGTAGTCCGGACCGAAATCGCTCGCGATCGCCGAGCGGGTCGCGTTGATCGCTTCCGGCGCCATTTGCACGCCGTCGGTCCGCATATAGGTGATCAGGCCGACGGTCTCGCCGTTGAGCGCCACGCCCTCATAGAGCTTCTGGGCGGTCTGCATGGTGCGTGTCGCCGAAAACCCGAGCTTGCGCGAGGCTTCCTGCTGCAGCGTCGAGGTCGTGAAGGGCGGTTGGGGATTGCGGTTCTGCGGTTTCGATTCGACGCTCTCCACCGCGAATGTGGCCGATTCCAGCAGCGACTTGAGGTGGGCCGCCTGGTCGCCGGTCTTGATGTCGAGGCGTGCGAACTTGTCGTCGTTGTGGCCGACCACGCGGGCCGTGAACTCGTCGCCGCCGCTCGAAATCAGTGTCGCCACCAGGCTCCAATATTCCTGCGGGACGAACTTTTCGATCTCGCGTTCGCGGTCGCAGACGAAGCGCAGGGCGACCGATTGCACACGGCCGGCGGACCGGGCGCCGGGCAGTTTGCGCCAGAGCACCGGAGACAGGGTAAAGCCGACCAGATAATCAAGCGCCCGGCGCGCCCGGTAGGCATCGACCAGCGGCGTGTCGATGTCGCGCGGTTCCGCCATCGCATCCGTGATGGCTTTCTTGGTGATGGCGTTGAAGACGACGCGTTGGACCGGCTTGTCCTTGATCGCCTTCTTGTCGTGCAGAATCTCCAGGACATGCCAGGAAATCGCTTCGCCTTCGCGATCCGGGTCAGTCGCGAGGATCAGGCCGTCCGACGACTTGACCGCGCGGGCGATCTCGTTGATTCGCTTTTGAGATTTGGCATCAACCGCCCAGCTCATGGAAAAATCTTCGTCCGGCAGCACCGACCCGTCTTTCGGCGGCAGGTCGCGCACATGGCCATAGGATGCCAGAACCTGAAAGCCCGATCCGAGATATTTGTTGATCGTTTTGGCCTTGGCAGGGGATTCGACGATGACAACTTTCATGGGGGTCCGGAACTGTGACGCGAGCGGAAAAGCCGTGGGCCCGAACGGGCCGCATCGGGCGTTCGGAGCGATCGAATGTCCCAGTCAAATGAACGCTTCGAATGCTTTGGTCAAGGGTTCTCGGTCGGACTTGGCGGGCGCAGGGTGTCGCAAGCCTGCCGTATGTCGGGGACAAGTCTTTCCAGTTTCCGGGTTTTTCACCGTGTCGCCAGCGCCTGACGAAAAGGTGCTGAAATCGATCGGATCATGCATCCGGCAACAGGGCGACCGCTTGGTTGTCTTGGCGATCAATGCGCCCGGCCAGATCGAGCTCAAGCAGAATGAACTGGACGGTTCGCGCCGGCAGACCGGTAAATCTGACGATCTCGTCGATCGCCGTCGGCGCCGGACCCAGCGCGGACAGGACCCGTTCGCGATCGCCGAGCAAGGGTTCTGGATGCCCCGCTTCGAGCGGAGCAGACGACTGCAACTCGGACCGAGGCCGCACGAGGCGTCCGGTGATCGGCGCAAGCACGTCGCTGACATGGGCCGCCTCGGTCACCAGGTGTGCACCCTGGCGGATCAGCCGATTGCAGCCCTCGCTGCGCGGATCGAGCGGCGAACCGGGGGCGGCAAAAATCTCGCGATTCTGTTCCAGGCCGAACCGGGCGGTATGCAGCGTGCCCGATCGGCGAGCCGCCTCGATGACGACGACACCGAGGCTGATGCCGGAGACGATGCGGTTGCGGCGGGGAAAATCCCGACCGCGCGGGCTGAGACCGAACGGCATCTCGCTGACGATCGCACCGTCGTGATCGAGGATTGCGTCGACAAGGCGATCGTGTTCCGGCGGATAGATCCGGTCGAGCCCACCCGCGAATACCGCGATGGTGCCGGTTTCCAGTGTCGCGCGATGGGCGGCCGCGTCGATGCCGCGGGCAAGACCCGACACGGTGGCGTAGCCGGAAGCGGCCAGATCGGCGGCGATCTTTCCGGCGAAACGGGCGCCGCCAGCGGAACAATTGCGCGCTCCGACGATGGCGACCGCGTCCGAGGCCAGAACGGCGGCGCCGCCCTTTGCCGCCAGCAGCGGCGGCGGCGCGTCGAGAGTTGCCAAATGTTTCGGATAATCCGCTTCGCCGACGGCAACAAAGCGTGCGCCGAACGCCGCTGCCCGTGCCAGTTCGGCCTCCGCCTCGCTCGCGGAGGGAACCTTCAATGCGCGTGTGCGACCGCCGCGACGCGCAAGGTCCGGAACGGCCTCGACCGCCGCGCGAGCCGAACCGAAATGCTCCAGGAGATCACGGAACAGGATCGGACCGATGTGATCGGTGCGGATCAGCCGCAGACGGGCCAGGCGTTCCGCGTCGTCGACGGCAGGGCGCTCCGTGGCGTCGCCGGTCGGCATTATTGTTTGTTTCCGATGCGGCTTTCCGTTCCGGCCAGGAGGCGTTTGATGTTCGGCCAGTGCTTGAACCAGAGAAGCACGACCAGCGGCAGCGTCGCCTCGGCCAGTTTCCATTCGCCGAGAAAGGCCATGGCGGGCGGGATGGCGAGGCTCGCGATCAGGGCCGCAAGCGATGAATACCGGCTGACAGCAGCAATCAGCAGCCAGAGGACGGCAAACAACAGGAAGGCCTGCCAGGACAGGCCGAGCAGAACGCCGAGAAAGGTCGCGACACCCTTGCCGCCCTTGAACCGGAGCCAGACCGGAAAGAGATGGCCGAGAAACGCACCCCAACCGGCAAGCACAGCGGTTTCCGGGCCATATTGCCACGCCGCGAGCACGGCGACGGTTCCCTTCAGGGCGTCGCCAAGCAGCGTAAGGGCGGCCAAACCCTTGTTGCCGGTCCTAAGCACATTGGTGGCGCCGATATTGCCGGAGCCGATCGAGCGGATGTCACCGAGGCCGCCGAGACGGGTCAGCAGCAAACCGAACGGGATCGATCCCAGCAGATAGCCGAACGCCAGCGCGGTAAGGTAAAAGGGCCAGACGAGAGACCAGGATATCGGGTCGGGCACGGCAGGGGTTTCCGTGTTTCGGGGTGCGGGACGGTTGAGTCAGTCTTCGGCATATCGAAACACGCTCTGGCCCGCAACGAAGGTTTCGATCACCCGGCCCTGGAACCGAGCGCCTTCGAAGGGCGTGTTTTTTGACCGCGACACGACCGTTTCTTCCTTCACGATCCACGGAGCACCGGCATCGACCAATATGATATCCGCCTGAATACCGGGTTTCAGCGATCCGGCCTCCAGGCCCAACAGCGCGGCCGGCCGGGCGGATAGCGCTTCGATCAGCCGGGGCAGGGGGACGAGGTCGTTGTGCCACAGGCGCAGTGCGGCGGCCAGAAGCGTTTCCATGCCGATCGCGCCGTCCGCGGCATCGGCGAACGGATGCCGCTTGGTCTCCACGTCCTGGGGGTCGTGTCCGGAGACGATGACGTCGATGGTTCCGTCGGCAAGCGCGTCGATCATGGCGAGGCGGTCTTCTTCGGACCGCAATGGCGGAGCCAGTTTGAAGAACGTGCGGTAGGCGCCGACATCGATCTCATTCAGCGTCAGGTGATTGATCGAGATGCCGCAACTCAGCGTCACACCGTCAGTCTTGGCGCGGCGCACGGCGTCGGCGGAGGCATGGCAGGAAATCTGGGCGGCGTGATAGCGGCCGCCGGAAAGCCCGGCCATGCGCAGATCCCGTTCCAGCATGACCAGTTCGGCTTCGCGCGGAATGCCCATCAGACCGAGCCGCGAGGCGGTCTCGCCCTCGTTCATGACGCCGGATCCGACGAGATCCGGATCCACGGTGTGATGGGCGACCAGGCTGTCGAAATCCCGTGCATAGGTCAGAAGCCGCCGCATGGTCTGTGCATTGCGCACCGGTTGGCGACCATTGGTAAAGCCGACGGCTCCGGCCTCCTTCAACAGGCCCAGTTCAGAGATCTCGCGCCCCTCCAGCCCCTTGGTGACGGCGGCCATCGGGTGCACATTGACGAACGCCGTGTCGCGGGCGCGGCGCAGGATGAAATCGACGAGGGCCGGATCGTCGATCACCGGATCGGTATCGGGCATGACGACCATGGTCGTGATGCCGCCGCTTGCCGCTGCCCGACTGGCCGAGGCGAGCGTTTCGCGGTGTTCGGCGCCGGGCTCGCCGGTGAAGACCTGCATGTCGACTAAACCGGGTGCGGCCACCAGGCCGGTCCCATCGATCACCCGCGCCCAGGCCGGAACACCCTGATTGCGCGCCGAGGCGCCGGCGCCTGCGATCAGGCCGTCGACAACGATGATGGACCCGATCTCGTCCAGATCACGGGCCGGATCGATCAGGCGCACGTTTTCGATTACGAGCGGCGGGGCGTCTGCTGCAGGGGCGGCGAAGGGCGGGGTCATCACGTCCGGTCAGTCGTTCGGCAGATGGGCGGACAAGGCCTCCAGCACGGCCATGCGCACCGCGACCCCCATTTCCACCTGTTCCTGGATCAGGCTTTGCGGGCCGTCCGCGATTTCCGGGTCGATCTCCACACCCCTGTTCATCGGACCGGGATGCATGACAAGGACATCGGGACTGGCAAGCGCCAGCTTGTCGGCATCCAAACCGAAATAGCGGAAGTACTCCCGGACTGACGGGACGAGGGCGCCGTCCATGCGTTCGCGCTGCAGGCGCAGCATCATGACGATATCGGCGTCGCGGATGCCGGCGCGCATGTCGGTGAAGACTTCCACGCCCATGCGGTCGATGCCGGTCGGCAGCAGCGTCGACGGTGCGATCACCCGCACCCGGGCGCCGAGCGCGTTTAACAGCAGAATGTTGGAACGCGCCACGCGCGAATGCAGGATGTCGCCGCAGATGCAGACGATCAGGCCGGCAAGGCGGCCGGTATTGCGGCGGATCGTCAGCGCGTCGAGCAGGGCCTGTGTCGGGTGTTCATGCGCCCCGTCACCGGCATTGATCACCGAACAGCCGACCTTCGTGGAGAGCAATTGCACCGCGCCGGCAGCGTGGTGTCGCACCACAAGAATGTCCGGCCGCATGGCGTTCAGCGTGGCGGCCGTGTCGACGAGCGTTTCGCCCTTTTTCACCGACGAGGAGGATACCGACATGTTCATCACATCGGCGCCAAGCCGCTTGCCGGCAATCTCGAAGGACGATTGGGTGCGCGTGGACGCTTCGAAAAACAGGTTGATCTGGGTCCGGCCCCGCAAAACGGCCTTCTTTTTCTCGATCTGCCGGCTGACGCCGACGGCGTCTTCGGCCATGTCGAGAAGGGCTGTGATGTCTTGGGGAGAAAGCCCGCTGATGCCGAGCAGGTGTCGGTTCGGGAAGGCGTAGGTCGAGAGATTCGCAAGGGCTGTCATCAAAGCCACGTCTGTAGTCCGAAAGTGTGAAGGGGACAAGGCAAAGCCGATGCCCTTAAGTGGCCGTCCACACAAAACCCGGTGTGCTTCCGACTTGCAATCGCACCGGCGCCGGCCGGGCCGGCATCTTTCATCGCGCCCGCCGTTCGGATAGGGTGGAGAGGTCTCCAAATAGGATCTGACGGACATGGATGCGACCTTCGACACCCATGAGGTGACCAATCAGGTTCCGCCCTTTGCCGGCCGCAATCTGTTCGACACGGATCCGCTTCTCGTGCGCATCGCCCATTCCGTTTTCGAGACCGAGCGGGTTTCGGGGCTTGCCGAATTTGGCGGTCAGTGCGGGTCGAGCGAAGCCTTCGAAATGGCGCGCATGGCCAATCGGCACGAACCGGTCCTGAAAACCCATGACAGCCAGGGCAACCGGGTCGACGCGGTGGACTTCCATCCGTCCTATCATGCACTCATGCGGCGCTCCTATGAAGCCGGCCTGCATTGCGAGATCTGGGACAGCGACAACGCCTTTGGCGGCGACCGGCACTTTGCCCGCGCCATCAAGATGTTCCTGAGCGCCCAGTGCGAAAACGGCCATCTGTGCCCGGTCACCATGACCAGCGCGGCGGTTGCGGCCCTGCGCCATCAACCGGATCTCGATGCGGTCTGGTCGCACAAAATCCGGTCGCGGCATTACGACCCTCGCTTTCTGCCGGCCGAGCGCAAGACCGGCGTGTCGATCGGCATGGGCATGACGGAAAAGCAGGGCGGTACCGACGTGCGCGCCAATACGACGCGCGCCGAGCGGACCGACAACGGGTTGTGGCGCATCGTCGGGCACAAATGGTTCTTCTCCGCGCCGATGTGCGATGCGTTTCTGATCCTCGCCCAGACGGATGACGGACAAAGCTGTTTCCTGGTGCCGCGGCATCTTCCGGACGGCAGCGTCAATCCGCTGCGGCTGCAGCGCCTGAAGGATAAACTCGGCAACCGGTCGAACGCGTCCTCCGAGGTCGAATTTCATGGTGCCGGCGGGTTCCTTGTCGGCGAGGCGGGGGCCGGAATT
>JANQQB010000453.1 GCA_028285165.1 Rhodobiaceae bacterium | reverse complement strand
CAGTAATGCACATGCGGCCGAATCGCAAAGCCGGCCTCGGCCTGCCGGATGGCAGGTGCGCAAACATCCGCCCAATCCCAGCTTCCGAAGTCCCGCACGAGTTCCCAGTAAGCAAGCAGTGATCCCGGCGTGGTGACGGCCTGGTATCCGAGATCGTTGACATGCCCCTTCAGGATGAAACCGAACCCGTCCCGCGCCTCACCCTCAAGCAGCGGCAGCCACATGTCCGGCGTAGCGGCGAGCGGCGTCTTGCCGTGAAAGTCGAGCGTGGTGTGCAGGGCCTTTTTCGGGCTGAAGACCTGGCAGGATCCGAACCCGGCAATGCCGCACATTTGCGGATCGACGACCCCCTGGACGAGCGCGGCCGCAATCGCGGCATCGACAGCGTTGCCGCCGCGCATGAGTACGCGGGCACCCGCCTCGGACGCCTCAGGTTGGGCTGTGACGATCATGGCGTTCGGCGGCGTCGGCATCGGATTGGTCCTGGATTGGGGCGGGATGGATGGTCGGAGGCCAGGTCCTTGATCCGGACCGGGGATGTGCTGATCCTATCGGCGAGCGGTCGCGCTTCGCAATGGGCAGCACGCATATTGCCCCGGCTGGAGCATCGCCGGGCGGGCCGACTCGACCTCCGGCGCCGGGTCCGTTCGCCGCCGTCTCGGTGGGGTCTCAGGTGTGCGGTTGCATGCGGACTTCATGCATATGCCAGACGTTGCTTGCAAATGGCATACGAGCGCGTATCCTTTCGTCTTTCCGCTCGTGCACGGCTGTAGCCGGTACCCCGCATGCGGCAACGACACGTGTAGAAATCACGGAAATTGTTCACGATTCAGATATCCTGGGGAGGATAATCCCAATGTCTTTCAGACTTTCCCTTGCCGCTGCGCTGGCATTGTCTCTGACTGCAGGAGTGGCGATGGCCGCTCCCGAGAAGGTTTCCGGGCCGGGTCATGATCCGGCCTGTTTTGCACCCTGGAACGACGAGATCGGCTATTTCCAATGGGAAAAGCGGGATGGCCCGCACAAGATCGCCGTCGTCAACGGCTTCGTGGGGAACACCTGGCGGATTCAGATGATCCAGACGGCCAAGGCGTTTGTCGAGCAACCGGAAATCGCCTCGCAGATCGAGGAATTCAAGGCCGTATCGACGGGCACCGACGTGGCCGCCCAACTGGGCGCCATCGAAGACTTCATCAATCAGGGATATGACGCCATCGTCACGATCGCCGTGTCGCCGGAAGGGTTCGATCGGGTCATCCGGCTCGCCGACCGGAACGGCGTCGTCCTCGTCCCGTTCGACAATGTGCTCGACACCGACAAGGTCATGCAGGTGAACGAGGACCAGCTTGAAATGGGCCGGATGTACGGCCGGTGGCTGCTCGAGCAACTGGGCGACAAGCGCGAGGGCAAGATCCTTGAAGTGCGGGGCCTGCCGGGCAATTCGGTCGACCGCGACCGGCATCTCGGCTTCCGTGAAGTGTTCGAACCCGAAGGCACGTGGGACATCGTCCAGGTCGTCGGCAATTGGGACGACGGCACCGCGCAGAAGGTAACCGCCGATGCCATTGCCGTGCATGGCAAGTTCGACGCCGTTGTCGTGCAGGGTGGATCGACGGGAACCGTGCGCGCGATGCTGGATGCCGGACACGATATGGTGCCAATCGCCGGCGAGGCGGAAAACGGCTTTCGCAAGCTCCTGGCCGAGCACAGCGACAACGGCCTGAAGGGCATCTCGATCGGCCAGTCGCCGGGCATGGTCGCAATCGCCATCAAGGCGGCACTTGCCGCGCTCGACGGCAACGTCATGCCGCAATTGATCTCGGTCCCGATCCCGTTCGCCAAGTACGACGAACTGGAAGCCGGCAAGAACTTCTGGCCGGACCTGACCGACAACTTCTTCACGGTCAACGAGTTTCCGCCTTGCGGAGTGAACATCACGGCGCGTGAAATCATGGCCAAGGACGCGGAAAACACTCAATAGCGTCACACGCCGCCGCCCTACGGGCGGCGGCACCCTGTTTCCGTTTCCGGAGAGTCCATGACCGGACACCCGCCTTCCGAACCGGCACCGCCGCATGTCGTGCTGACCGGCGTCAGCAAACATTACGGTGGCGTCACAGCTCTCGACAATGTCGACTTTTCCTGTGCCCTCGGCTCGATCCATGCCGTGCTCGGCGAAAACGGCGCCGGCAAATCGACACTGATCAAGATCATGGCCGGAGTCGTCCAGCCGGACGAAGGGTCGATGACGCTTGCGGGCAAACCGCAGGCGTTCCGCCATCCGGCGGCTGCGAATGCGGCGGGCATCGTCTGCATCTTCCAGGAATTGTCGCTGGTGCCCGATCTCTCGGTGGCGGACAATATCTGCATCGCCGACCCGCCTCGGCGCTTCGGCCTGATCGATTCAAAGGCCCAGCGCCGGCGCGCCGAGGACATGCTCGCCCGGATCGGCTGCGAGGACGTCAACCCGTTGACGCGCGTGCGCGATCTGGCTTTGTCCCGCCGCCAGATGGTGGAAATAGCCAAGGCGATCTCCAAGGATCCGACGGTCCTCATTCTTGACGAGGCCACCTCTGCGTTGACGGCCGCCGACGTCGATCGCGTTTTCGAGATTCTGCGCCGTCTGCGCGATTCCGGCATTTCCATCCTGACGATTTCCCACCGCATGCACGAGATCGACGCCGTGGCAGACACCTGTTCGGTGTTTCGCAACGGTCGCCACATCGAAACCTTCAAACAGGGTGGCCGCAGCGAAAAAGAAATCGTGCAGATGATGATCGGTCGCGAGATTTCGGCCCATTTCCCGCCCAAACCGCCGCCGAAGGTCGGCGAACCGTTGCTCGAAGTCCGCAGCCTCGGGTGGGAAAACCGCTTGAAAGAGATCGACCTGCTGGTCGGCCGCGGCGAGATCGTTGGGCTCGGCGGCCTGGACGGGCAGGGCCAGAAGGAATTGCTGATCGGGCTTTTCGGCGTATTGAAGGGCGTGCGCGGCGAAGTTCGGGTGGACGGCAAACCGGTTTCCCTGACTTCACCGAATGCGGCCAAGAAAGCCGGGATTGACATGGCGCTGATCCCGGAAGACCGCAAGACCGAAGGCCTGATGCTGCCGATGTCGATTGCGGACAACCTGACGATCGCCTCGCTTGAGCAGCTTTCGCATGGCCCCCTGGTCGATCCGTCCGCCCTGGACAAGGCCGTCAAGGACGGCATCGATCGCATGCAGATCAAGGTCGGATCGGCAGGCGACGCAGTGTCGACGCTGTCGGGCGGCAATCAGCAGAAGGTGGTCATCGCCAAGTGGCTGATGACGGAACCGCGCATCATCCTGTTGAACGATCCGACCCGCGGCATCGACGTCGGAACCAAGCAGGAGATTTACCTGTTGTTGCGCGCGCTTGCCGAGGACGGCGCCGGCATCCTGTTCTATTCCACCGATTACGAAGAACTCATCGGCTGCTGCGATCGGGTGGCGGTCATGTATGACGGCCGCGTGGTGAGCGAACTGGAGGGCGAAGCCATCACCGAGGAGAACATCATATCGAGCGCCTTGAACCTTGCGGAGGCCGCGCAATGAGAAGCCGCGGCATGATGGGCGATGTTGGCATTCGACTGACACACAATGCCGGCCTGCTGACCGCGATCGGTGTCTTTGTCGTCTTCTACGTTTTCTACAACATGAATCATCCGCGCGGGTTTTCGACCGCGGTCCTGATCCAGAATTCCAACGAAGTCTACACGCTGGCCATGGTCGCCATGGCGCAGACCGTGCCGGTCCTTCTCGGCGGTCTGGACCTCTCGGTCGGCGCAATCATGACCCTGGTGAACTGCCTGGCCAGTCACCTACTCAACGGTTCGCCGCTGCAGATGTTTTTCGGCATCGTCGTCTGCATGGCGACCGGCGCGGCCTGCGGCTTTTTGAATGGCTGCGTCGTTGTCTTCGGCCGTATTCAGCCGATCATCGCGACATTGGCCACCGGCGCAATTTTTGTCGGTTTGGCCCTGTTCCTGCGCCCGACGCCCGGCGGCAATGTTGACGGCGATCTCTCCTGGGCGGCGACCAACGACCTGTTCGAGATCGCGGCGACATATGGTTTTGCCGAAGACGGCGAAGCGGCCTGGTTCAAGCCCATTGCCTGGATCCCGGTTCCACTTCTGCTTCTGGTCATTGTTGCGTTGTTTGTGTGGATCCCGTTTGCACGCTCGGTCACCGGGCGCACGGTCTATGCCATCGGGTCGGGCGAGGGCGCGGCCTACATGTCCGGTCTGAACATCGAGCGCGCAAAGATCGCGGCCTTCACGCTCGGTGGATTTTTTGCCGGGCTCGGCGGTCTTTATCTCGCTCTGCAGACCTCGTCGGGCAATGCCGACATTCCCCAGGCCGGTGCCTACACGCTCAATTCGATCGCCGCTGTCGTGATTGGCGGCACGTCGCTGCTCGGCGGTGTCGGATCCGCGATCGGTTCGATTTTCGGTGCCCTTGTGCTGCGCACGATTTCGTTCAATTTCCGGATTTTCGAAATCGACCCGCTCATGCAGCCGCTGTTCGAAGGCGTCGTTCTGCTCGTTGCCGTCAGTCTCGGAGCGCTTCGTGTGCTGCGGGTCAAGAACACACTCGAACTGTTCCGTTAGCCCGCCATGGACACCACCGCTTCAAAGCCCGACACCGCCCCCCGCCCGCCGATGTTCCGGATGTCGCAGGAAAACCAGCCAATTCTGGTCGCTGCGGGTTTCATTTTTGTGATTCTTGCGGTCGGCACCGCCTACACGCTGAGCACGCAGGGCTCGGCGACCTTGCTGTCGCCGACTTACCTGTTGCAGCAATTGCAGGTCGGATCCTTCCTCGGCATCGTTGCCGCCGGAATGATGCTGGTCATCCTGTTGGGCCATATCGATCTGTCGGTCCCCTGGACGATAGCCGCTGCGGCGATGATGGCGACCGCGGTCGGCGGCCCGGCTGCGATACCGGTCGGCCTTGCCGTCGGTCTCCTTGTCGGTCTCGTCAACGGGCTTGGCGTCGCCTATCTGCGCATTCCCTCGATGATCTTCACGCTTGGCGTCAATGCCGTGATGCGCGGCCTCATGGTGGCCCATACCGGCGGGTTCGCGCCGCAGACCGCCGCGACCGATCTGATGCAATGGCTCGCCGTCGCGAAAATCCTCGGCATTCCCGTTGCACTCCTGGTCTGGGCGGCCGTTTCGATCGGGATGGTCGTGCTGTTGAACCGCACATCGGTCGGCAAATACATCTACGCGATAGGCAACAAGGAGGCCGCTGCCTATCTGGCCGGGGTTCCGACCCGCGGCATTATCGTGCTCGCCTTCGGCCTTTGCGGCATGGCGGCGGGTCTCGCCGGCACGCTGCTCGCCGGCTATTCGACCAAGGCCTATCAGGGCATGGGCGATGCCTATCTCCTGCCGGCCATTGCCGCTGTCGTCATCGGCGGAACCCATATCCTGGGCGGGCGAGGTCGCTATCTGGGTACGCTGATCGGGGTGATCCTCATCGTGCTGCTGAATTCCGTCTTGTCGATCATGCAAATGCCGGAAGCCGGGCGCCAGGTGATCTACGGAAGCGTGATCATCCTCATGCTGCTGGTGTATGGCCGCGGCACCAAGATCACCCAATAGAGGCTTTCGATCCAACAAGGGCCCACCGACCAAGAGAATGTGACCTGCCATGATCACCGACACGTTCGACGTCATCGACAAACGCTTCACCCGCTATGCCATGGGAAACGTGCACCGCGAGGTGCTGCATACGGGCATGCGCTGGGCCGAGGGGCCGGCCTATTTCCCGGCCGGCAAGTTTCTCCTGTGGTCCGACATTCCGAACGACCGCATCATGCGGTTCGACGAGACCGACAATTCGGTCTCTGTCTTCCAGTCGCCGTGCGGCAACCATAACGGTCATACGGTCGACCCGGAGGGGCGGCTGGTCTCGTGCGAACACCGCAATCGCCGCGTCAGCCGTATCGAGATCGACGGCTCCCTGACAGTTCTGGCATCGCATTTCGACGGCAAGCGCCTCAACTCGCCCAACGATGTCGTTGTCAAATCGGACGGCTCCATCTGGTTCACCGATCCGACCTACGGCATCGACGGCGATTATGAGGGCGACAAGGCCGACAGCGAAATCGGCGGGTCCCACGTCTATCGCATCGATCCGCAAAGCGGCGCGGTCAGCGCCGTGGCCACGGATTTCGTCAAGCCGAACGGCCTGGCCTTTTCGCCCGATGAAAGCCTGCTTTACATCGCCGATACCGGCGCAACGCATGTCGAGGACGGTCCGCGCCATATTCGTGTGTTCGATGTCTCCGATAGCGGCACACTCGCCAACGGCCGGCTGTTCGCCACCAGCACGGCCGGACTTTTCGACGGTTTCCGGCTCGATGTCGATGGCAATATCTGGACATCGGCCGGCGACGGAGTGCATTGTTATACGCCGGACGGTGACCTGATCGGCAAGATCCTGACCGGTGAGGTCGTCGCCAACGTCGAGTTCGGCGGTATCAAGCGCAACCGGCTATACATCTGCGCAACGACCAGCCTGCAGGCGGTCTATCTCAACACCCGCGCCGCTCGCCGTCCTTGAACCCGTATCGGGGACCACAGACGGGAGACGACGGCTGACCCGAATTGAGCGATGAACGGAAATCGATCACCCGATCAGGCCGGACTCATCGAACGGACGACCTATCCCTCGGACGGTTATGCCATCGATGTCTGGGTGATGCGGCCTGGAAGGCCCGGGCGGTTTCCGGTGATCCTATACAATCACGGATCCAGGCAGATGCCTGACGGCCGCATCGATTCAGTCCGCTCGACCTTGAGTTTCGACACCCCCGTTTGGGCCGGCGTCAATGCCGGGCTTTGCGCAGCGGTTTTTCCGGAAGGCCGGGGATATGGCGCGTCCACGGGGCCCGGGCTTGAAGCGTGCAAGGACATGACGGATGCCTGGTCGTTCCTAGAAGGGCGCAGTCGCGACGTTGCCGCCTGCGTCAGGTGGTTGGACGGCCTGGCATGGGCCGACACCGCAAGACTGCTTGTGTGCGGGTGTTCGCACGGCGGCATCGTCAGTCTTCTCGCCCAGTCCCGTGTGAACGTCTCCGGAACCGTTCTTCAAGCGCCTTCTGCCGGCGATCAGGCGCGCGATGTCTCGACGCCGGTGCTCCTTGATGCGCTGGACCGATCGAATGCACCGACTCTGCTTCAGCACGCCGAACACGACTTGCATGCCCCGATTGAGTATTCGCGCTCACTGTATCGGCTTGGCCGCAAAGCCGCGAAGGATATCCGTCTTGTCGAATATCCGTTTCAGCGGTCCATGGCCGGCCATGATCAGTTCGCCTGGCGCAACAGGCGAATATGGGGCCGGGACTTCAACCGCTTCGCCTGCCGCGTCTTGGGTGTGAACGGTGATCTGCTTGGCGGTTGACGGTAAACCGGCATCCGCCGACACCCCTCATTCCGGCGTTTCACCGAAGGCCAGACGGATGCTGCGCTTCGTTTGCGGGCCGACGCGACCATCGATGGCACCGGAATCGTAGAATCCGTTTTCCGACAGCTTACGCTGCAAGCCGCGCAGGGTTTCCTGCTTGTATTGATTGGGGTTTTCCGTCAGCTCGGACAACACGTCCCGGCTCCCGGCGCGCAGGGCCCGGTACAGCAGCGTCGCGGCGTCGTCCGCGGATTTGCCGGTGACAATGCCGTCGTCGATGAGGGCAGCATAGTTGAACATGGCCTGCGGATGGCCGAGTTCGGCGGCCCTTTGAAAATAGCCGAGCGCCCTGCGGGGGTCGGGCACGACGCCGAGCCCTCCGGCATAGTGAAGAAAGCCGAGTTCATTGATCGCATCGGCAAAATCGAGGCCGGCCGCACGGTTGTACCATTCCAGAGCCTTGCTTGCGTCCTGGGCAACGCCGAAGCCCTTTTCATAGGCGCGCGCCAGCTCGAACTGTGCTTCCGGATCGCCCTTGAAGCCCGCCTGACGGAGGAATTCGGCAGCCTTTTCCGGGTTGAAGCGGCCGCCGTCCGGATCCTGGTACATGTAGGCAAGGCCGATCATGGAGCGCGTATCGCCCTGGCGTGCGAGGGCGGCAAGTTGGGTTTCGGTATCGCTGCGCGCGACGCCCCAGGCCCGGCGCGGATCCTCCTGACTGGCGATCTGCGCTCCATCACCGGCGAGGAACAGCGGGACACCGGGCAGCGAACCGTAAAAATGCGGTTCCTGGAACCGCCGGGTCATGCGCAGCACATCGTCCCGCACCCGGCGGAACATCATGCTGATCTCCAGGTCCGGCGTCGGCATATGCGCAAGCAGCGCCTGGGCAAACGGCGAATGGGCACCGCGTCCGTCGAGCGCGACGGCGCCATCCTTGGCGGCATAGACGACAAGCGTTCCGCGATCGGGCGAGGGCGGCGCAAGGCCGGTTCCGCCGTCAGACTGGGTTGCCGAAACAACATTCGAGACCCCTTCCAGCCCGGTGAACGGATTGTCGCGGCACGCATCGAGAATGACGATGCGCAACCGGCGGGCCGCTCCGGCGGCGGACAGCACCTGTTGAAGTGATATGGTGCGCCCGGTCACGTCTTCGGCCGTCTTAAACGTCGCGTCGGCCGGAACGAGATAGTTTTGTCCTTCGACCTCGACCCCGTGCCCGGCATAGTAGACGAGCGCCACGTCGGCAGTTTCTGCAGCGAATGTGAACCGCTCGAGCGCCGCGGTCATCTCATCGCGGTCGCTGTCCAGAACGTGATCCACCTTGAAGTCAAGTTTGCGCAGGGTCTCTGCGATCGCCTGTGAATCCGCAATAGTGTTTTTCAGAGGTGTCGCATGGGCATAGGCACCAATGCCGACGACTAACGCGATGCGGTCTGCGGCGAATGCCGTCGGCACGAGGACGACGTAAATCAAAAGGGCAGCAAGCAACTTCATTGGCCATCAATCCCGTTCGACCAGAATGGTGCATACAATACAAGCGCCCGGGAACCGGTCGGACACCCGACCCGTGACGGCGGACCGGCTCCGGTGCGGATCGGTACAGTGTACCGGTTCAGCACCCGCGCGGCAAAGGTCCAGGCGCCCGCAAGCGTTCACGCGCTAAGATCTTAGGATCCGGCGCGTCGACCCGAGCGACTGCGCCACGCGCTCATAGTGCACCCGCCGCCGTTGTGAGTTTTCAGCCGAACGGAGCAACCGGGTTTCGGCTTCCTGCACGATCGCTTCGGCCATGACCGTTGCTTCCGGCAGTTTTTCCGGCGCGACCGGCGTAAGCCTGCGCTGTCGGGTGACCTTCGGAGTCACCTGAATCGTATGCCGGATCTTCGGTTTGGCCGGATCTCGGTTCTGCCGGGCAACACGGCGCAGGTCCTTGCCGGCCTTGATCAGCGTTTCGCGGGCCTCTTCGTATTCACCGCGCCGCGGCAATGTCCGGCCGGCCAGAATCAATCCTTGTCCCAGACAGTCGATCCGGTACTCGATGCCGATCCGTTCGCATTCTCCCGCAATCTGGGCAAGCGCTGCCGCCAGCAGATCCGTCTGCGGGTCGTTGAGTTCGAGACCCGGCGTCCACAGGGCGCCGAATGGCGGCGGACCGCTGCCTTCTTTACCGCCTTCGGCATCGACATCGGTTTGACCACCCGGGCCGAGCCCGCCGCCGGGCGTCGCGCCGCCCGGGGTTCCGCCCGGTGTGCCTCCGCCGCCACCGGGCGTGTTTCCTCCAGGGGTGCCGCCACCGGTTGTCCCACCGCCCGCCGTGCCGCCGCCTGCGCGCCCACCGCCGTTACCGTTACCACCCGGAGCCCCGGCTTGCGCGAGCAGGACTGGCACCGGGAGGCGCCCGGCCTGGCCGTCGCCAATCGCATCGCCACCGGGCGCCGCAATCCGCAATCCGGAAGACAAGCCTCCGAGGAGGCCAGGATCCGGAACCATGAACCGATCGGTCGGTTCGGCGTGAAGACTCATGACAGCTGTCGTGGTGAGCAGCAGGGCAGCGGCTCCACCGACAGTGCTCGAAACGACGGGCCGTCCGTTCGACCGATTGCGATACACAGACCTGAACAAGATCATTTACCCGGACTCCAATTCAAAAATGAGCTTCATGGCGGACATGCCGCCGATACGTTGCAAAACACGCATTTAATGGCGGAAGCAGAGGCCAGCCGGAAAGGTTACGGCTGGGCCCGAACATGTCGAATTTTCATTTCTATTTCGGCTTGTGTGATTCAGTCGTGAATTCCGTGCATCGCCCAATGTTGTGTCATTGCCTTAACTGTGTTCAAGCAAAACGTATCGCAAGTGCACACGCGATCAAACACTTTCGCTTGATGTCAATTTTGTGATTTCATGCGTATGGTAGAATATAAATTACGGCCATTTTGGGCCGTTTAGTATTTCCACGCACAGATGCGGTGAGTTTTAAGCATATCGGTCGACAATGCCGCAGGTGGCGGCACGGACGATGCCGTCAGCCGATGCCGAAATCGGTTGGTCGACCCTGCGATCCCCGGCACGAAGGTTAAACCGGAGACCCGGACTCGATTTGCGCCCGACGCGCCGTCGCAGCCAACAGGCCGAAACACATCAGACCGACCAGCACGGACCATCCCAAAATCACCTGGATTTCGGCATAGGCCATGGTTGCGCTGTCCGAGGTGGATGCCGAGGCGACCACCAGGACGCCGGCAAAGATCAGGCGTCCCGCAAAGCTTTGCAGCGACATGTAGGTCGCACGACTATCGTCTTTCAGGAGCGGTTGGATCCGCGCGACGATAAACGGCCAGGACAGTGAGTCCGGCACCATGCGCAGGAACAGAAGGACAATCGCGAACACGTCGTTTGTCAGCGCTAGCGTGCCGCAGAGCGCGATCTGCATGGCAAAGGCGATCAGAAGCAGAATGGCCAGACCGAAGCGGTATCGAAGGGTCGGCGCAAAGAGCGACGCGATCACCGAAAGCACCATCATGGCAGCCGATACCATTCCGCTGACGAGCGGGGCTTCGCCCGCCAACCCCACACTTGTCATCGCTTCGAGGATGAACGGTTGCCCGAACACAAAGGGGATATGGCTGAAGACGTACATCAGCACGCTGAGCCAGAAGAGCCAGATCAGCACCGGTTCGGTGAACGCGTGTTTCAGGGAGGCCAGCCGTGCAGGAGCATCATTCGGGCCCGCAGAGCCGGGATCATGGTCCGGTTCCCGCAAGCCGAACGACAAGGCCAACAGAACGGCCGCCGCGACCGTCCCCACGGCGAAGGGAAGCACGTCCGCTTGAAGCGCCATGATCCCACCGAGCACGGCCGACACGGCGAGTGCCGTGAACGAAAAACGCCACGCCCGCATTTCCTGGTGCTCGACCTCGTCCTGGCGGCCCTGGGCGGCGAGCGATTCAAACAACAGGGCGTTGTCCGTCCCGGAGGCAAACGCCGTGCTGGCACCGAGCAGGATCTGGGCAAGCGCAAAGACTGCGAAACTGTCGCCGACGACGAGCAGAAACGCGCCCGCCAGACCGGCGGCCGCAGCCAGGATCAGCGTCAAACGACGCCCCAGTCGATCGGACATGTAGCCCGACGGCACTTCCATCGCCGTCGTGCCGACATCGTAGACCGCATACAGTAAAATGGCCTCGGCCGGCGTAAGCGATTCCTGAAAATACAAAAACCAGACCGCCTGCCAGAAAATCAGATTCTGGCAGAACTTGAACCAGGGATAGAGCCGCGTGTTCCTCGCCATGGCGGCGTCAGACGAAGGCGGAGTCATGCGCAGGATCTTCGGGCAGGAAAGGGCGGGATTGCGTCACTGTTTCTGACTGCCTTTTTGAAGCGTCCACGTGTCAGGGGATGGCAGTAGGAATCGCAGCATTCTGCGGAACCCTGTACTGAACACCGTTTTCCGCGATCAGACGGCCTTCAGGACATAGAATGTGTAGCCATATTCGCTGCTGAACTCGCGAAACAGCGCGATCTCCTTGCGCGTCTCGTCGATGACACCGGCAAGCAGGCCAGACGCCGAGGGTTCCAGTTCCGCCATACGCGCCTCCAAGGGTCGGTAAAAGTTGTCCCACCACGCCGACTCCGGCAGACGCCGCATTTCCAGGACGGCGAAGCCGCATTCACCTGCGGCTTTGCAGTTCTCGGCCTCCGATGCCATGGCCGGGTATTCCTGCGCCCAAAAGGCAGCGGCCGGCGCCGGCCGCGCATCGGTAAACCAGCTCATCTCGGAAATCGCCGCAATGCCGTCGCGGACAAGCAAGCCGCGCCACCGCTCCAGCGCCCCGCGGAACGTGAGAGTGTAGGCCGCGCCTTCGGACCAGAGCAGATCGATCGATCCGTCCGGCCAGTCCAGGGCGCCCATGTCGGCCTCGGTTGGCCGGACAAGACCGTCCAGTCCTGCGGCTCTTGCGCGGTTCGAGAGTGTTTCCAAAAAGCCGGGCATCTGTTCGACGGCCCGAACCGGTGCATTGAAATGTCGGGCAAGCAGCAGGCTCCCGGCACCGGTACCGCACCCGAGATCGGCAATCCGGGGGTGCGAAAAGGGCAGGGGAAGATCCGCCAGGAGATCGAGCGCGAAGGCATCGTCACCCGGCCCCAGCCGGTCGAGCCCGCCATACAAATCCGTCATGGCTTGGTTGAAGAGTGCCTCGGTTTCGGTCATCAGGGCTGGAACTCTATATGGGCCTTGAGGAAGTCGAGAATGGTTTCGGTTTCCGGCCGATGCCGGCCGCGCGGTGTCACAAGGGCAAAGAAACCGGCATCTTTTTCGATCCCCGCACGGAAGGGCGTCAACAGCAATCCGGTCCGCCAGAGCCCGCTTGTCACTTCGGTCGGCAAAATGCCCATGCCGTTGCCGGCCAAAACGGCGCTCAGGACATGGATCGCGTCCCCCATCGCCCGATAGGTGACACGCTCCGGTTCGGGCGCGCCGGCAAGGCGAAACACGTGCGGCCAGTAATTGAAGGCTTCTTCATGGACCAGGACGCCGGCCTCGAGGTCCATCGGACTTCGCGGTTCGCCGATCTCCTTGTGATAACGCGGGGTACAAAAGGCGCTCCAGCCGCGCAAGCCCAGAGGCAATGCCGTGTCGTGGCGATGAAGAAAGCGAATGGCAACGTCGACTCCGGACTCCTCGGGAGCGGAATCATAGCCCGCGAGCCGAACATCGATCCGCGGTCCGGATCGCTGCTCGTCCCATTCCGAAATCGCCGGCGACAGTCGAAAGGCGGCAAAGGCCGGCGGCGTGCTGATGGAAAACGACAGACATTCGGTTGATCGGCGGACCGCACCGCTAACCTGAACGATGCGATCCATTGCCGGTCCGCACCCATCGAACAGGGCCTGACCGGCCGCGGTGAGCCTCGGCCTCTTTGTCTTCCGGTCCAGGACCGGCGTGCCCAGCCACTCCTCAAGTGTTCGGATCGCGTGGCTGACGGCGGATGAGGTGATGCCGAGGTGCCGTCCGGCGTCTTCAAACCGCTCGGAGCGACCGACGGCCAGGAAGACGTGAAGCGCGCGCAGCGGCGGATGGTCCTCCCGATTCCGGCGCTCGTCTCGAACGGATTTATCTTGAGTATTTTTCAGCATTTACGAAGCGTAGCTCATTATCATACTGAATTTGCGAATTTATCCGGTTTCACCGGAACACCGTGCTTGAGAATTCCAGGGATATTGTCCAGCTACGCCGGCATCGTCAATGCGCGGTTCGGACCGCGCCAATCTGCACGAGGATTTCAGAAATGCGATGTCTGTACCCAAGCTTCATCGTCTGTGTCGTTTGCTCACTCGGATGGCAAACCATCCCGACGAACGCCAACACGTTCACGCTTCATCCGACGTCCGAGACGTTTGTGCCCGTAGCCGCGCCTGCGCTCTATCCCGAAGGTGTGGAGCTTCACCCCGAAACGGGCGAGTTCCTGCTCGGATCGATCCGCAAGGGGAAAGTGGTCGCGGTCGCCCCGGACGGTTCGGTTCGCACACTGGTTGACGACGACCGCCTACGCTCCGTCGTCGGCATTCGTGTTGACCGCCGACGCAACGTTCTCCTGGTCAACAATTCCGACTACGGCGTCGCCGAACGCAGCCGTCCCGAAGACCGCTTCGCGACAGCGGCGCTGGGCGTCTACGATCTGACGACCGGCGAACCCGTGCAATACGTCGATCTAAGCGGATTGCGTCCGGGGGAAAGCCGTTTCGTGAATGATCTTGCCGTCGACACCGCAGGCAACGTCTATGTCACTGACAGCCGCGCGGCGGCCATATACAGGATCACGCCGGCGGGCCGGGCGCAGGTGTTTCTCACCCACGAGCGTTTCAGGGGCGAGGGGTTCAACCTGAACGGCATCCAATACCATGCGGACGGCTTTCTGATCGTCGCCAAGAAAAGCGACGGCACGCTGTTTCGTGTACCGATCGCCGAACCCGAAGCCTTCACCGAGATAACACTGCCGAGACCGCTCATCGGCACGGACGGCCTCGTCCTCCTCGACAATGACGACCTCCTGGTCATCACCAACATTGCTGCCGGCAGCCAATCGAACACGGTATTTCATCTGACAAGCGGCGACGGTTGGCGATCGGCCGAACTGGCGGGTTCCCTTGAAACCGGTGACGTCTACGCAACGACCGGAACCGTGCGCGATGGCCGGGTCTATGTGAACCACGGCCGGCTGAACACGCTTTCCGCATCAGTCAAGGACGCGGTCGCGAACCCGTTCCTGGAGACGTTCCGGATCCAGGAAGTCGGCATTGTCGAGTGAGAAATCCAGGTGCCGGGTCCGGAATGCCGGACCCGGCATAGCCCCGCACACGAAGAAAGGAAACGGATATGGCAAAACAGATTGTTCTGGCCCTGATCGCGGCCCTTGTTTTTGCAACCGCGCCGCTTGCGGCCGACAGCGGTCGCAATGGCGGTGTCGTCTTTCATTTCTATGGCGCAGAGGATTGCCCGCCCTGCATGGCGTTCAAGCGGGACGGCCTACCGGCGGTTGAAGCGGCGGCGGCGACGGCAGGTTTCCGAATTGAAGTGAACATCATTGAACGCACACGGGACGTGCCGTCAGATGGCGCATACGGACAATCGGATACCCTGCTGCGGTCAATTGCCGGGCAATTGCGTGCCGTCTATCCGCCAATCTTCTTTGTAACGAAGAACGGCGTGCTGCACTCCCTGCACGACCATGACTGGCGCGCCGCGTTGGCAAGCGCCGCAGAAGCGGCCGGTTAGAGCATTGATCGAGACCGGAGCGCAAAGGCGATGCCACAAAGGATACCGCATGGCTTTACCGGAAAGGACGCCGAAACCGGTTACTTGAGGTAGCTTGCCGGTCTGAATCCGCCGTCGTCGCGGACATGGGTATCCGCCCCTTCGACACGGTCCGTATTCTGGAAACTGACGATTGCGAACCCGCCGGGGCCGCGTCGCGTTACCATGGAAATCACCGCGACGCGTTTGCCGGCGGGCGCGCCGTCCGGGCCGGTCTGTCCGCGAAGGGTCGAGACGGTGTGCACGAGGTGAATGTCGTCCGTCAGGACGCGCGCGGCCAGCTCATTGATTTCGAGCTGAGCGTTCTGGAAGATCCGACGGAACCCGTAATCGTGCGCCTTTCGAATGGCCTTGCGGCTGCGCCACCAGAACCCGACCACATTGACGAAGTCGGCGTCCTCGACAAACAAGGCCGCCAACCCGTCCGCATCGCCATCGTTCCAGCGATCGAAAAACGCACGCGCGACCGCTTCTCCGGTTTCGTACACGTCGATCTCCCTAAACGGCGGGCCGAAACTGCATGAAACAGCCGGTCTTTCGTCAGTCGCCGCCGGTTCCCGAAGCCCAGCCGGCACTGCGCAGATACGCCTCCAGATTCATCGCGTCCGGATGCCAGCGCTTCAGGTAGGCCGGCGCACCGTCCATCCCGAACGTATCAAAGTAACGATACATCAGCATCAGGTCGTCGCCCTGTTCGGCGACGCACTGCTCCCAGCTTATCTGTTCGTAACGCAATTTGCGGCCGGTCACCCGCGCCAGCGTCGCGGTGATGTCGGTCATTGTCGAGACGTCGCCGGCCAGCGGCATGATCTGACCCGCCCAGATATCCGGACGCTCGAATGCGGCAACGACCATGGCGGCAATGTCCGCCACGGCGACCTGACGATAGGGCGTATCCGGCCGGATCGGGCAGCGCACAAGGCCGTTGGCCAGGATGGTGTCGCGATCCCACTCCCAATTGTCCATGAACGCGGTTGGCCGAAAGACCGTCCAGGGTTTGTCCTGCGTCCGAACGCGGGTCTCGATTTGCCATTTGCTCTCCAGATGCGGAACGCCCGTATTGCGGTCGATTGTCGAGGCGCCGCTGTAAACGAGATGCTCGATCTGCGAGACAGCGGCCGCGTCCGTCAGAGCTTCGCCTTGACGCCGCTCGGCCTCCACACCGGCTTCAAGGAAATCCTGAACCGAGAACAGCGCACCGGCCCCCGACAAGGCTGCATCGATGGTTGACCGGTCTTCAAGGTCGGCCTTCACGATTTCGGCCCCGGCTTCGGCCAGGTCCCGCGCGGCGGGTTTGTCCGGGTTGCGCGTCACCGCACGAACACGGTGCCCCCGTGTCAGCAGTCGACGGGCGACCGCACCGCCCTGTTTACCGGTCGCACCGACGACGACCACAGGTCGTTCGTAGATCTTTTGTTGGGACATGGTCCAGCTCCTTGCATGAGTGTTGCCGGGAACGTAGACGCGGTGCGATTCCGGAGAAGGTCGCGCGATGCGCATGGCCTGCGCGTCAATGCAGCATCAGGTCTTCAGGCCTTTCAGCGTCTGGACAAAGGCCTGCACCTTGGCCGATCGATGCAGATCGACATGGGTGACGGCCCAGACCTGTTCGTGCCAATCCGCTTGCGGTGGCGTCAATTCGACAAGATCCGTGTCCTCCGCCATCGCGGACGGCATGAAGCCGGCGACCCGGCCGGTGCGCACGGCAGCCCACAACGCAGCAATGCTGTTGCTGGTCAGCGCGATCTGTCCGGCCGGCAGGTTCGCCTCAAGCCAGTCAAAATACGGCGCGTGCGGCGTGTTGGGGCCCGGTCCGGCGAAACGCCTGCAATCCGGTTCGGGGCCGAACAGGCCGACCGTCACCTTCCACAGCGGAAGGACCACATTGTCCGGATGGTCGGGCTTCGGGCCGATCCGAAAGGCGATGTCTGCCTCGCCGTATTCCAGCTTCAGGACACGGTCGGAACTGACGACATGCACCCGCACGCCAGGGTGCGTGGCCTGAAATGCGTCGATGACTGGCAGGATCGACGGCACAAGCACATCCACCGAGGTCACGGTGAACGAGCCCGTCAGCTCCGCCATGCTGCC
>JANQQB010000409.1 GCA_028285165.1 Rhodobiaceae bacterium | reverse complement strand
GCGCTGCACAACGCGCCTAGCCAAAGGAAAAATCTTCCCCATCAAAGGGGTCAGGATTTCTGCTCAGAGGTACTAGCCTGCCGGGCATATGACGTCGCGCCGTCCATGAGAGGGTGAGAGACGTCGGTTGGACCGGTTCGCAGCCCCGCCGCATGCCTCGGCAGCCGTCTTATGTTTTGATTTGCCAAACCCGGACCGGGCGATGATCGTGCACCGTGATGTCCTGCCCGAGCCGCTGGTCGCTGGCGCCTCGTCATGCGTGTAACCTTCTTGTGCATGCGTGACTCCAAACGGTGCGTGCCGCTGGGGCGGCGAGACCGAGCAGGGGAATGCTGCAGTCCGGAAGGAGAATTCGATGGCTGACCAACACGCCGAAGACATGACGTGGATCCGTGTTGCGGATGTCACCGACGTTCCCGAAGGACGCGTCAAGACCGTGACCGCGGGTACGAAGTCGCTCTGTCTGGTGCATTTCGAAGGCCAATACGCGGCCATGGACAATCACTGTCCGCACCAGGGCGGACCGCTTGGCGAGGGCTCGATCGAATCCGGTGTGGACGGACAGTGCTGGGTACGGTGTCCCTGGCACGGTTGGGATTTCGACCCGCTGACCGGCAAGCCGCCGGGCGGTCACGAAGATACCGGGCAGGACATGTTCGACGTCGAGGCCCGCGAAGACGGCATCTATGTCGCCGTGCCCGCCGAACCGCCGCATGTGCGCACCGTGACGGACGTCATGGCCGAGACGATGGTCAACTGGGGCGTCAAGCGGGTTTTCGGCATGGTCGGCCATTCCAATCTGGGGCTGGCGGATGCGCTGCGTCTGCGTGAGGTGGCCGGCGACATGCACTTCATCGGCATCCGACACGAGGGCGCGGCGTCGTTTGCCTGTTCCGGCTACGCCAAGCTGACCGGCCGACCGGCGGCCTGTATGACCATTGCCGGTCCGGGGGCGACGAACCTGATGACCGGCCTGTACGACGCAAAGGTCGATCGGGCGCCGGTGCTGGCATTGACCGGTCAGGTTGATGTGCAGGTCTTCGGCCCCGGCGCCTTCCAGGAAGTCGATCTCGCCTCGGCCTTCCAGCCGGTATCGCAGTTTTCACAGACGGTTCTGCACACGTCCAAACATGCCGAACTGATGTCGCTGGCCTGTAAGAATGCGCTGGTCAACCGCGATGTCGCGCATCTGATCTTTCCCGATGACGTACAAACCCTGCCGGCGGCCGATGGTGCCGCGGCGGGAAAGCCCGCCGGCCGTATGGGCCGCCCGGCAATCGCGCCGGATCCGCAATCGCTTGACGAGGCCGTCGAACGGATCCGCGCTGCAAAGCGCCCCATCGTCATCGTGGGCTATGGCGCGCGCGAGTCCATGCAAGCGATTGCCGAATTCGGCACGCGCCTCAAGGCGCCGATCCTGACGACGTTCAAGGGGAAGGGACAATTGCCGGATGATCACCCGCTGGCAGCCGGCGTGCTCGGCCGGTCCGGCACGCCGGTGGCCAGTTGGTTCATGAACGAATGCGATCTGATCGTGGCGCTGGGCTCGTCGTTCTCCAATCACACCGGCATCGAACGCAGCAAGCCCATCGTCCAGATCGACTTCGATCCGATGCATCTCGGCAAGTTCCACGCCGTCGACATTCCGGTCTGGGGCGAAATCGGGCGGACGCTTGCATTGTTGATGGACGCGCTGCCGGCGAATACCGGATCGGTGGACCAGCGGGCCGAAGTCGCCGAACGCTGGGCGATCTGGCGCGAAGAAAAACACAGCCGCCTGGCGGACGATCGCGGGCGGGGGCTGAACTCGGTCTCCGTCTTCGACGCCATGACCGCTCTGGTGCCGGACGATGCCGTCATTGCGGTCGATGTCGGCAACAACGCCTATTCGTTCGGCCGGTATTTCGAGTGCAGCCGGCAATCGGTTCTGATGTCGGGATATCTGGGATCGATCGGTTTTGCCTTTCCCGCGGCCATCGGAGCCTGGGCAGCGACGCAGGATTTCGACGATCAGAAGGGGCGCAAGGTGATCTCCGTCTCCGGTGATGGCGGCTTCGCGCAATATATGGGCGAGTTCACAACTGCCGTGAAATACGGCATGAACATCACCCATTTTCTGCTCAACAATTCAGAACTCGGGAAGATTTCGAAGGAACAGCGGGCCGGCGAATGGCCGGTCTGGCAGACCGACCTGCGCAATCCGAGTTTCGCCGCTTACGCCCGGCTCTGCGGTGGACACGGCCACCGGGTCAGCGAGGTCGGCGAATTGCGGGACGCCATGGCCACGGCTTTGGCCTATGACGGGCCGTCGCTGGTCGAAATCATGTGCGACGTGGACCTTGTCTGACGCCGTCGGCGCACATCCTCCGGCGCTGATTGGCGGGCAGGGGACCTGGCATGGGCGAGGTCGTGAGCGCAGGCAGATCTCGGCGTGTCATACTTCCAAAAATATTGCATATTTTGACACTATGTGACATTGTTTCCGCATAAAGACACAAAATGAACGTGTGCGGGAGGGTGACAATGCTTCGGTTTCAGCGGCTTGCAGGCGCAGTTGCCCTTGTCTTCTGGATCCTCGGCGTGTCGCCGGCCGCCGCACAGAACGTGCAGACGGTTTCTCTGGCCGGCGGCGGTGAGATCGCCTATGTGAAGGCCGGCTCCGGAGAACAGGCCGTCATCCTGATCCACGGCTACAGCCTGTCGCATGCGATCTGGCAGCGCGTTACACCGCTCCTGGCCGACGGCTTGACAGTCTATGCCTACGACCTGCGCGGTTTCGGAGCCTCCGATAAACCCGATAGCGGTTATACCTATGCCGGCATGGTTTCAGACCTGGCCGGCTTCATGGACGCGCTCGACATCGGGTCAGCGGTGCTTGTCGGCCACTCGCTCGGCGGCATCTTCATCCAGGATTTTGCCGCCGCCTATCCGGATCGGGTGGACGGGCTTGTGCTTGCCAACGTCCAGGCCCGCGACAAGCCACCGCTCGGCATGAACGACACTTTCCGCAAGCGCATCGATGCCTGGGGAGAAGCTGAAACCAATCGCGGCATTTTTGAGAAGGTTACGCCGGTCTATTTCAAGAAAGGCACGCTGTCCGACAGCGACCTTGAGGCCCTGGTCGCCATGAACATGCAATCCGCGACGCCGGCGCTCAAACAGGCCTTCGAACACCTGTTAACGGCGCCTGCCATGCCTGCGGAGGACTGGGCGAGGCTGACGATGCCGGTGCGCGTGATCGCGTCGACCCACGACATCGTACCGTTCTCCGTCTCCGTCGGATTGCTCGACAGCCTGCCGGAGAGCTCGCTCTCGGTTATGGAGCGCTCGGGGCACACGCCGATGTGGGAAACGCCGGAGGCTTTCGCGTCGGCCGTGAACGACTTTCTCGCCGGACTGTAATCATCACCGTTGGCATTACCCTCCCAGCACGCCCGTTCAGGGCGCGGAATTCGGGCGGCGTCCAGCCCGATCCTCCTCCCACCGCGCCCGACTGCAGGCCGCGCCGAACGGTCGATCCGACCGCTTTCGGCGCGGCCACCGGTCAGATGCTTTGATGTCAGATATCGGAACCGGCGTGTTTCAGGACAGTCTCGACCGCCGGTGCCGGCGAGGACAGGACCGGAATGCCGAGATCGGCAAGATGTCTTGCGGCCGGGGCCATGGACGCCTGGGCCAGTACGATGGCCGCCAGGGGGGCCAGGGTTTCGGCGGCCTTGCGGACCGAGCTTGCGACGGTCTCGGAGAACGTCTCGATTGCACCGCTCTCGAAATGCGGCCACGCGCCCTCGCAGAACACAGTTTTTACGGCACAGGGTCTGCCGGTCGAAGCGGCGACGGCGTCAAACAGAGCGAGCGTCGGGTCGCGGGTGCTTTCCAGGCAATAGGCGATCAGAACCGGCCCGCCGGTTGCAATAGCGGCCTCCATCATGGGCCGGTCGATGCGGATGATGGTTGCGCCGTCGGCCTGTACGCTGTCAACGAGCGGTCCCAGTGTCGAACAGGTGCACAGAACGGCATCAGCCTGACGGGCCTCGGCCAGAAGAAAGGCGTGAACGGCGTGTTGCAGGTCCGGAGTCAGGCCGTCACGCCGTGCCGTTTCAAGCCAGTCGTCCCGCACCGTATGGCGCTGGCGGACATCCGGCGAGCGCTCCTCGATGAGGTTCCGAAAGGTCGGCTCATGCACGCCGGATGTGTGCAGCAGGGCGATCGTCGTCATGATGAGGCGGGTTCCGGGCTCCGATCGGAAATGCCGAAATATCAAGTTGGCGGCGGCGATTGCCGCGCGCTGAACCATGCCCAGACGGCATGGACGATGGACAATACCAGGAAGGGGAACAAATAAGCGATCAGATCCTGATAATCGCGCACGAGCGGCCGTACCTGGGTCTTGAAGAAGTCCGGTGCCGACAATTGCACAAAGGAAAGCGGCCAGGGCCAGTAGAGGTACAATCCCACGACAAGCGCGACCAGCAAGGCCAGTCCGACCAGGTGACCGGGTTGCGAAAACCGGCTCATTGAAGGCGCTCCAGAGTCGCAAGATCGACCTTGAAGACATGCAGGTCGCCGCGTCGTTCGACCTGGCCGTCTATACGGACCGATTGGGCCACATGGTCGAGCAGATGCTCGGTCAACGGATTGCCGTCGGCATCGCTCATCAGAAAGAAAATGCGTCCATCGACGGGCGCGGTGGATACAAAAACCGGTGGAACGCCCGCGATCAGGCAGACATTGGCGCAGGCCTTGTGGGCCAGTCCGGTGCCGGGCCGCATGGCGCCGGCATAACACTTGCCGTCGCAGATTTCGCCGGTCAGACGCCAGCGTCCGAGATCGACGGGCTCAACCGGCGTGAAGATCGGCACGTCCGCTGCTACCGTTGGCCGGATGCGGACCTTGCCGCCGACCTGCAGCATATCGAGATCACCGCGCCGGATGATAATGCCGCCGGCATCGACCATCTGTCCGGCAAACTCGGCCGCCGCCGCTTGGACTCCCCGCTTGCCGCCGCCCGACAGCATGATCGTGCGGCCTTGGGGATGGTCCTCGCTCGGTGGCAGATGCAGGAGCGGATAGGGTTTTTCCTCAAGAAAACCTGTCATTGTCTGGTATCTGAGATCGAAGCGGAACCGGCCGTCACCCGGATCATCCTGGGAGAGCGCCACGGCAAACGCGATGCCCGCGAACAGGCCGGCAAAGGCCACCGCCACGACGCTCAGGAAAAGCCTGAGACCGGGCGGCAAAGCGTTCAGATATCCAACAAAAAAGGGTTCCGTCGGGTCGGCACTCCGCATGACGTCATTCCTTTCCCGTTGGCCCATGGGGCAGGGTAACCGGTTCGACATCGGTTCCCGGCGGCAGCGGTGTCGGATCGAGCAAAATGCGATCGCCCCGCAGTTCGAGCCGGAAAGTCGGGATCTTTTCCGTGAACGGCGCCGGCGATCGACCATTGCGCGGGATGTACTGGAAACCGTGCCATGGGCACGTGACGCAGCCGTCTATGATCCGGCCTTCGCCGAGCGGACCATTCTGGTGTGCACACGCATTGGCAAGCGCCGACACCTTGCCGTCGTAGCGGAAGATCGCCACCTTATCGCCCGCCGGGGTGGTCCGGATGATGGCGCGATTGTCGGCAATGTCGTCGATTCCGGCAATGTCGATCCAGCCGTTGCTCGCCGGTTTCGTGGCATATCCGCGTTCATTGCGGGCCTCGCGCCAAGCGGCGGCGAGATGCAGGCCGATCACCAGGCAAAAGGAAACGGCGACGATGATCGCAAAGGTCGGGTTCTTCGACGATTGCACATATCCGAGCGCCACATGCATGACGACGAGCGCGTAACAGGGATAGACGGCCATGTGGATGGCTTTCCAGACCGGCGGCGTCAGAAAACTCAGCCAGAAATCGTGGCTGGTCACGGCCATCACCACCAGAATCGCAAACGCGGCGATACCGAGCGCTTCGATGGGAAAACCAATAAAGAACGAAAAACCGCTCATGCTTTCCAGGAGGCGGTAGAGCTGCGTGAACGTGGCGTTGGAGAACCAGAACCCTTCGTAGGGCACGTTCTGCGAAAAGGCCTGGTACCAACCGAGCACCTTGGAGGCATGGATCGAGGCGACGATTGCCGTCAGAACGCCGAAATGCCGGCGATTGTACAAAAGCGGCAGGAAGCGCCGGTCGAGACGAGCGAGCGGTCCGATACACAGGACAAGCGTGAGCATCAGAAACGCGCAACTTCCCCAGGCGCGAATC
>JANQQB010000399.1 GCA_028285165.1 Rhodobiaceae bacterium | reverse complement strand
CGTGAATTCCGTATTGGACGGGATGTTCTCGAACGAGACGCGGTAATCGCCGGCTTCCAGATTGTCGAACAGGTACGACCCGTCGGCGGCTGTCACCGTGGTTGCCGAGATGTCGTCGGCGGTGCCGAACACGCCGTCCGCGCCGGCGCCATCGAGGATGACGGTCACGCCGGCAACGCCGGTTTCGCCCACATCCTGGATGCCGTCGAAGTCCGTGTCGAAGAACACGAAGTCGCCAAGCGCGCCGAGCACGGGAGCCGGCGGCGGAACGAACTTGAAGTTGTCGATCGCGCCCGACCCCTTCAGCGTGACTTTCATGGTCTTGACGTTTTCGGTGTCACCGAGATCGATCGTCTGCAGGCTGCCGTTCGGGATTGCCGGGATGGCAAACTCGACGATCAGGTTGCCGGCCTCGTCGAACAGTTCGATCTTGCCGCCGCGTTCCTCGGTGTCGAGGACAACCAGCGAGTTGACCGTCGAGGGTTGGTCGAGGCGGGCGATGATCATACCGCCATGCGCTTCATCGTCCGGATCGCTGGAATCGCCGTCCTCGGAAATGATCAGCACATTGCCCTGAGCCGGCTGGCTCAAATCGTTGTCGCCACCGGTCGGATTGGCGGCGTCGAATATCATGGCGTCGTTGAACACGCCGTCATTGTCTTCCGACCGGATCGCTTCGAAGGTCACGCCTTCGAGCTGCACCGTACCGTCGAGCTTGACGCCAGCCGATAACGGATTGCCGTCGACATCGGTCTTGAAGTCGATGCAGACCTGGCCTTCCGGCGGCGGGGGCGGCGGCGTGGAAGGTTTCAGCACGACCTTGTCGAACCGCACGAATTCGCAGCCGTCGCCTTTGACCCACAAGGTGATCTGGTCGCCGTCGTTGATCTCGATGTCTTTGAGCGTGAACGTTGAGAACGGACCGTCGTCGCTTCCGCGACCATCGGTGTCGCGGTCGAGCCGGATCATGCCAACGACCACGCCGTTGACCTTCACGGTGATTTCGCTCTGTCCGTCGTCCTCGTCCTGGACGTGAATGTTCAGGTCATAGGTGCCGCTCGGGCCCCTAAACGTCGTCCACAGATCACCGTGGCCTCCGGCATAATTGAGTTTCTGGATTTCACCACCGGAGGCCTGGTCGCCGTCCCGGGTGCGAAAACCCTTTTCGTGGAAATCTTCCGCTTCGATGATGATGCAGTCCGGATCTACCGGCTCTTCCGGCTCTTTGTCACCGGCATCGAGCTTGTCGTATGAGATCCCGTGACCTTTGACGTTCTTGCAGCCGACAACTTTCAGTTCCACGCCAGCCGGCGGCACGTCGCCCTTGAAGGTGAAGAAGTCGTCGCCCGCTCCCGGCGCATTGCCGTTCCGGACTTCGATTTCAACCAGGTAATAGGTCTTGCCGTCCGAGCCCCGCAATTGCCAGACCTTTTCGGCATAAATCTCCACATGTGTGAAAACCGTTTCGCCGTCGACTTCGATCTTGGCGTCCTGGTAGCACCGGTCATCCGCGCGCTCGCCGTACCTGGCGTCGCCGGACAGCTTCGGATCATCGTCTTTTACGGTGAAGCAGGTGGTCGGAGTCGCGGGAAGAGTGAACCGATCGCCCTTGCTGATCGAACTTCCGGTATTGCTGTTCAGCAGATCGGCTTCAGTGAACGCCGTAAACTCATACGTCGAAACAGAACTCGTCATTGTGTACCCTCGTTACTGCTACTTACTTACGAGGCGTAATCGATTACGCCGCCCCTGTACTTGATTCGGCCGTCAGCCCGGCGCCCGACCGCGAGTCTGAACTACACACAAACTCACGACGTTGTTATGTATTGCCATCGTTTAGCCCCATTGAATCGCAATGACAACACATTATTGCCGAAATGACAGTACGTCGCCGACAGATAAGGCAGGCAAATCTGCGTTTGCGCCGATGTCGCGCACAGACAACATGGAATTTTAGGTTTATAAGACGGGCTTAATCACCTTTTAATTGTTTAGTTTTGCAAAGTAACTGTATCTATTTATTTCTTATTCCAAATTGGAACAGAAGAAAGAAGTTTCGGAATTAATCTACGACAATAAATATATAATCATTAAAACAGCATAGATAATCCATTAAAGCAAAACAAAAAGAATTAATATCAATTTAACAGATGAAAAATTTCCATTATTTTTCAGAAATATCCTTCTGAATCCGGCAACAATAGAGGGGAAATTTAAAAAATGATCACATTTTTTCTTTAAATCCAAATTTTGCAAGAAAATACAAAGCTTCCAGAAGCACAGAGTACAATTTTATAGCAATTCAATTGCGTTGACGAGCTCTTCGATGTCCGACCGAAGACCCGTAGAACTTACGAGAGGCAAATCTTTAAAGTAGGCCGCTCGCGCAAGAATTTGCGTAAATATTTACATAACAATGAAAGCAAAAATCCTGAATTGAATATCCGCACAGCGTCATCCTGCTTAACCTTGTTTCGCGAAAACCGAGAGTGCCTTCGCCGACATCCCATGACGGACCGGTCAGGTCCATGGCGCTGCGCACCGATATGCGAAAAAACGCCGCCGTCAGGGAATAATCTGCTCCTCCGGCACGTCGTGTCAGAATAACCGGAGGAAACCATGACCCAAGACAACCCGTCTGCCCCGCCCCAGGAGCGGGGTCTTTACGAAACGTTCGAACACGATCCCGAGGGCGCCGATCGGGCCTTCTTCGGACGCCTCGCCCATGCTGACCGGCGCGGCTTCCTCAACGGCGCAGGCCTTGCCACCATGGGTGCCATGCTCGGCATGGCGATCCCGTTTCACCGGACCATGCCGCAAGGTCTCGTTCCGGCCGCCTTTGCCAGCCAGGACGTGCTGACCGGCAAGGACGGCCTGACTCTTCTGAACGATCGCCCGATCAATGCCGAAACGCCGGCCCACCTGCTCGACGACGCCATCACACCGACCGAACGGCATTTCATCCGCAACAACGGCCTGCCGCCCGACGAGACGGATGCCGCCGGATGGACCCTGTCGATCGACGGCTTGGTCGACACGCCGATGGAACTCTCGATCGAGGACCTGAAGAGCCGGTTTGAAACCGTAACGATGGCGCTGGTCATCGAGTGCGGCGGCAACGGTCGCGCAGCCTTCGATCCCCCGGCCAGGGGCAACCAGTGGACCCTCGGTGCCGTCGCTTGCTCGAACTGGACCGGAGTTCGCCTGAAAGACGTGCTGACGGCGGCAGGCGTCAAACCGGAGGTCGTCTACACCGCGCATGTCGGCGCCGACACCCACCTGTCCGGCGATCCGGACAAGCTTCCGATCTCGCGCGGCGTGCCGATCGCCAAGGCGATGACAGACGATGTTCTGATTGCATTCGAAATGAATGGCGGGCCGCTGCATGTCCAGAACGGCGCCCCCTTGCGCCTTGTGGTGCCCGGCTGGCCGGGATCCTGCTCCCAGAAATGGTTGCGCCGAATCACGCTGCGCGATGTCGTGCACGACGGTCCGAAAATGACCGGCACGTCCTACCGCGTGCCCAACCGGCCGGTCGCGCCAGGAGAAGAGGTCGACAAGAAAGACTTCGTGATCATCGAACGCATGCCCGTCAAATCCCTCATCACGAGCCCGCAAACGGATACCGGTGTCGGGCGGTCCGTCGAGGTTCGGGGCCATGCGTGGTCAGGTGACCGCACCATTTCCGCCGTCGACCTGTCGATCGATTTTGGTGCCACGTGGATGAAGGCCAACCTCGATGCACCGGTCAATTCCGGCGCCTGGCAAAACTGGCGTGCCGACATCGCGTTTCCGCAGGCCGGTTACTACGAGGTCTGGGCGCGCGCCACCGACAGCGACGGCGCGATGCAGCCGTTCGCGATCAACTGGAATCCGAAGGGATATCTGAACAACACCATGCACCGCGTCGCGGTCCAGGTGTCCTGAACCTGTTCCGCCCCTGTCGCAAGAACACCGGTCGTCCATCACGACCGGTGTTGCTTTTGCTCGTTCTGGAGATCGGAATGATCCGTCGCATGTTATCGACAGCGTTGTGCGCTGGTACCTTGATGGTTTTCGGGCCAGTTTTGGCCGCTGAAGAATCCGAATACGGCGTTCTGTTCGTGGCACCCGGTGTGGAAGAGACCTACTACGCCTGTATTGCCTGCCATTCGGAACGCATCGTTGCCCAGCAGGGCCTGTCGCGCTCCGGCTGGGAGGATACGCTTGAATGGATGGTCGAAGAACAGGGAATGGACGAGATCGAGGATCCCGACCGCACGATCATCCTCGATTACCTTGCCGCTCACTATGGCGAAGACCGGCCGAATTATCCGAATTGACCGAACGCCCGGGATGACCGACCAATTGGCCCCTCAACAGGGACGGGCCCGGTCGGTCGCATCCGCAACCGCCAGCCGCTGGCGCTCCTTGGCTTCCAGCGTCCGGATCTGGCTCTCCGCATAGTCGGCGATCGCCTGGAACCGGTCGGGATCCATCGTGTCGGCGATCAGGCTGAACCGGCGATAGGGTGTCTCCCACGCCTGCACGAGCGCGTGGCCTGTTCCTGTATTGGTCGGCGCTTCAAGCGGTTCGGAAACGAGTGTCAACCGGCAGCCGCGATAGCCCCGGTAGTGCAGGGCGATGGTTTCGTCGGCGCCTTGGCCGCTGACCCGCACATCGACCAGAACGAGCCGGGACGCCGACAGATCCGGCGCTTGCGAAAACCCGTGACCGGATCCCGCGGTCAGTGTCAGCCCCGTACCGGGCCGGATGACATAGGTCCGGCCCGCGAAATCGCCGTGCCAGTCCGTGCGCGCCGTTTCTTCGCGCCCGGTGGGCCCGGCAAGCCAGACCGCGATCGCCACGATACAGAACAGAGCGGCAAACGATGCCGCAATCCGGACCGATCCGGGCGATGTGGCAAACCGGGCGCGCATCGGGCCCGGCACCGGTTGCATGGTGCGCAGGATCGATTTCGACCGCCGGATACGCTCTAGTTCCGCCGCGAGTTCGGGCTCCTGGGCCAGCCGGCGTTCGAGTCTGCGGCGCGTTTCCGCGTCCAACGCCTCGTCGGCATAAGCGCTCAGGAGATCCCAGTCGCGGTCACTGATTTTCATGGCCGGCCCTTTTCCGCATACTCTACTGTTTCGGCCTCGTCGGTCTCGCCAACCGCATTGCGGTCGGAGTCACTGCCATCCGGACCTACCGCATCGCTGCCGACCCGGGCAAGCAGCGATTTCCGCGCGCGGCTGACCCGGCTCATGACCGTTCCGACAGGAATGCCGAGCACGGCACCGGCTTCGGCATAGGTCAGGCCCGTCACATCCACAAGAGACAGGATTTCGCGTTCCATCGGTTTCAGGCGTTCAAAGGCCAGGCGGACCAGAACGTCCTCTGCCACGGCACGCACCTGTCCATCGGCCGGTGCCGCCGAGCGCAACGCCTCCGCTTTGTGGTCAAGCCGTACCCGGTCGCGCCGATGCCGATCGATGTTCAGGTTGCGCACGACCCGAAACAGCCAGGGTCGCAAACCCTCGGGCTGTCGCGGCCGGGACCGGGCCGTCAGCGCCCGTTCCACGGCATCTCCGACCAGATCCTCCGCATCCGATGGATCGGAGCAGATCGACCGGGCATAGGCCTTGAGATCCGGCAACAGGCGTGTCAGCGACCGTCGGAATGTCATGATCCGGCGCGCAACTCCCGATCAGTTGATTATGGCAACGGGATCTCGCCGACCTTCTTCGGCACATGATAGCCCTTCTGCACTGCGGGCCGTTCGGCGATGCGGACATACCAGTCCCGGACATTCGGAAACGCTCCGAGATCGACCTGCTGCCATTCGAACCGTGAAATCCAGGGCCAAGCCGCCATGTCCGCGATGGAATAGCTGTCGGCGATGAAGTCGCGGCCTTCGAGCCGCTTGTCGAGCACCGAATAAAGCCGTTTGGTTTCCTTGCCGTAGCGTTCCTCGGCATAGGGCGCCTTGCCCTGGTTGAAATGCAGGAAATGATGCGCCTGACCGGCCATCGGCCCGAGGCCGCCCATCTGCCACATCAGCCATTCCGTTGCCCGCCAGCGCCCGGTCGGATCGTCCGGCATGAAATGTCCATGCTTTTCCGCCAGGTAGAGCATGATCGCGCCGGATTCCATCAGCGACAATCCGTTGTCCCGATCGACGATTGCCGGGATCTTGTTGTTCGGGCTTATGGCGAGGAAGTCCGGCTGCATCTGTTCGTCCTGCCCGATATTGATCGGATGCGCCGTGTAGTCGACGCCGAGTTCCTCAAGCAGGATAGAGACCTTGCGGCCGTTCGGCGTGGTCCAGGTGTACAGGTCGATCATGCGATATGCCTTTTCTTATGCGACGGGTCGGCGACCGGAGGGACAACAGGCCGCGTATGGCGGGTCTTGCAAGTCTACAGGGCTTCCGGGTCAGCTTTCAATCGGTTCGAGACCACACCATTCCGCAACGAACAGCGCCATCGTTTCCGTAATGCCCTGCAGCGAACGCAAGCTGACGCGCTCATCCACACCGTGGATGTTCTGCGAGATCGGACCATAGCAGAGTGCCGGGATCCGGTCGTAAAGGGCGTAGACCCGGGTATCGAGATAACCGGCAGTGACGAAGCTTTCCAGCTTGCGGCCGAACGCAGCCTCGTGTGCACGCCCGAGCACGGCTTCCGCATCGGATCCGGGCTCAAGAACGTAACCTTCGGCATAGAAACCGTTGAAGACGACCTCCGGCGGATTGTTCGCCAGGAACGTATCCTGCCGCGACAGCGTTTCGATGTGATCGGTCAAGCGCCGGGCCGCATCCTCGGCCGAAACGCCCGGATAGATCGACAGCCGGCAATCGAGCCGACACCAGGACGGTACCGACGAAGCCCAGTCGCCGCCTTCGATCTTGCCGATGTTCAGGTTGATCGGTTTGGATTCAGTCTCGAAATGCGCCCGACCGGCCTTTTCCGCATTGAGCGCGGCTTCAAGGGTTCGCAATCCGGCAACCAGACGGTAGGCGGCGTCGATGGCATTCGCGCCGTCTTCCATGTCCCGCACATGCACGGCGTGGCCACGCACCGTGACCTGGAACCAGAGCACGCCGGTATTCGCGCGCACCAGTTTTTCATCCTCCGGTTCGGGGATCAGCACCGCGTCGGCCTTGTATCCCCGCAGATGCGCCATCAGGGCACCGTTGCCGGTCGATTCCTCTTCCACCACCGACTGGATCGTTACGGTTCCCGCCGGCGCCATGCCGATCCGTCGAAGCGCGTCCAGACAGAAGATATTGGCGACCCCGCCGGCTTTCATGTCGGCCCCGCCCCGTCCGTAGAGCCAGTCGCCGTCGATGACCGGATCAAACGGCGGATGCTGCCACATTTCCTCCGGGCCGGTCGGCACCACATCGACATGCGATTGCAGGATCAGCGATCGGCCGACATCGTTCTGCGGACGGTGGATGCCGACAACGATCGGCGCGTCGGAATGTGTGTCGCTGATCCGGCCGCCGCCGGGATGCCGGGCAATCGCGGCTTCATCCATGGCAAAGCGTTCCATGGCGTAGCCCCGATCCCGAAGTGCGCGAAAGACGAAGTCCTGCACCGCATGTTCTGCGCCGCGCACCGAACCGAACCGCACCATCGCTTGCGTAAACGCGACCTGGTCGTCGAAGCCCTCGGCCACCGACGCCTTGATGCGTTCGGTCAAGTCCTTGTCCAACGGCATGCCATTCCTCGCTTCTGTGGAGTGCGGTCCGCGGCAATCGCCGCTGTGACGTTTTGGATAAAGTCAGATCGTGATGACGAGCTTGCCGAAATGCGAGGCCGAGCGCATGCGGTGATAGGCGGCTCGCGCGTCTTCGAAGACGAAGGTCTCGTCGATGACCGGGCGCAGCTTGTGCGCAGCGATCGCCCGGTTCATGGCGGCGAACATCTGCCGTGACCCGACATAGATGCCGCGCACCGTAATGGACTTGCGCATGATATCCGTCGGCGATACCGAACCGGCAACGCCGGTCAGGATTCCGATCAAGCCGACCGTGCCGCCAACCCGTACCGCCTTGATCGACTTTTGCAGCGTGCCCGGTCCGCCGACTTCGACGACCCGGTCGACGCCAAGTCCGCCGGTGAGCGCCAGGACGCGGTCTTCCCAATCCGGTTCGGCACGGTAATTGATCGTCTCACCGGCGCCGAGCGCTTGCATGCGCTCTAGTTTGGCGTCGCTCGAGGACGTCACGATCGTGCGCGCTCCCATAATCTTGCAGAATTGCTGCGCGAAAACCGAAACCCCGCCCGTCCCGAGCAAAAGCACCGTCTCGCCGGGCAAGACCGGCTCCGGCAGGGTGAGCGCGTGCCAGGCGGTAAGCGCCGCGCAGGGCAAGGTCGCGGCTTCGGCGAACGACAATCCGTCCGGCATCGCGATCACGCCGCTTGCGTCGAGACACACGGCTTCGGCCAGCACACCCTGGCGCGCGCCTCCGAGCGCGGATGCCATGACCGCCGGCGATATCGAACCGGCCTCCCAGTCCTGAAAGAAACAGCCCATGACGCGGTCGCCGACGGCAAAGCCGGGCACGCCGTCGCCGACGGCTTCGATGACCCCGGCGCCGTCCGAGTTCGGCACGGTCGGATAAGGCAGTTTGCGACTGACCGGATTCTCGATCGTCGACAGGTCGCGGTAATTGATGGAAGAGGCCTGCATGCGCACCAGCACCTGGCCCGGACCGGGTTCCGGCTGCTCCCGCTCAGAAAGCGCCAGCGCGTCGACGCCGCCGTCGGAGACGATTTCCCAGGCCTGCATGCATTCCTCCCAATGGCTTGGGCCACAGGCAACCACCGATGCCCTCGACAATCAAGCGCGCGGTTCAGGCTGCGCTGACCGAATAGGACGTGGCCGCATCGATCAATTGCACGACGGTCACGCCGACCAGCACGAGCCCGGCGATGCGCGCACTCCCGGTAAGCAGCGCGATCCGGGCCAGCAACAGAAACAGGAGCGCGACGACGGAGACCTGAAGACGGGCCGCGTAATAGCCCTGCAGGTAGTTGAAGGACAGCACGCCGATCAGGGCGATGACAATCGCGATCAGGACGGGATCGGTGAGCCGCAGCCGCGACCGGTCCCCAAAAAACGAAAACGCGACGCAAGCCAGGAGCACCGGCACTGTCTCGAGAATGTTCAGATTCAGGCCGAGGGTCGTAAAAAACGTCACCGCATTTTCAGCCATCGCCGATGCAAGCGTTCCCGTCTGGTAGGCATTGGCAAGCCAGACGAATTGCCCGTATTGCGCAGTCAGGTAGACATCGGTGGCAAACAACGTGCGCACGGCGATGTTCCAGCCGAGCAATGGCAGCACGAACAACACCATCGCCAGAGCCGCGACCGGAAGCGACGGGCGTAACGCCGCCCCGGATGGAGGTCCGACGACGATCCGCAGAACGGTACCGGCGAGAAAGGCCGGCAGCAGGATCACAAACAACGGATAGACGAGGAGCATCAGACCGGCCCCGGCCATCCAGCCCAGCACGGAACCAGGCTCGGTCTCGCGGGCCTGCCAGCCGAGCCGGACGAAAAAGGCGCAGGCGATTGCAGCCATCAGATTGTAGATATTGGTATGCGCCAGCCAGACCGAACCGTGTGCGAGATCGGTGCTGGCGATCGCTGCAGCAAGCGCCAGAGCGAGCCCGCTCGATGCCGCCAACCCGACAAGATTGAACGCCATCCAGATGGTCACGAGCACGACCGCCACGTTGAGGATGTAATAGGCCAGATGCAGGGAAAAATAGGTGCGGTAATGCGAGATTTTTCTGTCTGAAACGGCCGTTCCGCCGACCGCCGCCCAGAGCGGCACGGCAACGGCCTCCATGACCGGCGCGGCAAACACGCCGTAGACAAAAAACACCGGACGGCCCTTCCAATTGTTGAAATCGGTGAAATAGGTCTCCGCGTTCCGGTAGAGCTTGGCGAGCAATCTGGAATCGCAGTTCAGCGGCACTTCGACCGCCTGCGCGAACCGGATGATCTGGATGCACTCGGTGCCGGGCGTCTTCGGCACGAACAGGAAAAAGCCCATGATCGCGAGCGCGATCAGGATCCATCGGTGCCGGCGCGCCGGCCCGAGCGTCTTTCCGCGTTCGATCGGCATAGCCGGCGACCCCGCACCGCTGTCGGACACACTCATTCAACCGCACCGTCTGGTGTTATCTCCAGGACACCGTTCTCCCGGAGCGCCCCGAACAGATAATCCGCTACGACTTGCGCACCTGCCGGCGTGTTATGGAAGGCATCGTAGAAATCCCGCTGCAGCTCGAATGCGGCGTCCGCGAAAAGATCGAGACAAACCGCCTTCACTGTCGCGCAGGCCTCCATTACGGCACGCGCCTGAGCCTTTTCGACGTCGTGCCTGTCGACGCCGGTCATGGCTCCCAAATCGGTTAGAATCGACGGCGAGGCGTAACGCAGGCCGGGCGCGCCGACTATGCCGTCTGCGTGACGCATCCACAACGCACTGCGCTGGGTAACGAATATCGGCTCTGCTCCCATGCCGCGGCTGAGCTCCGCAAGACGCACAATACGTTCACCGAGCGCCGCAAATGACGTGACCAGAAACGCCTGATTGCAGCACTGCTCAAGCACGCGCTGGTCGACATATCCCGCGGTATGGACCCCGTTGAACGCATGTCCGGCACGCCGTTCGGCACCGGTTTCGTCGGTGCTGCCCCGCAACACGCTTTCCAGGACCCGACCTAAGGCAACAAGAGCCGACCGATCCCGGATCCGGCGACCGATTCCGGTTTTGGCCAAGTCCCCGTCGAATGCATTCGTGTCGGGAGCGTAAAAATCGTTGATGCCGACATAGAACAGGATGAAGCGCGGTTTCAGGTCTTCGATCCGCGTTATCCATTGGGGAAAGTTCTTGATGTGGCCGACGCTCGACTGACCGTCGATGCCCGCATTGACGATGTCGGCCGTGCCGCCATCCGCCTCGATCCGACGCTGCAGCTGTTCCTGCCAGGTGGCGTCGTCGGAAAGGTATCGCTGGTCCGTCGTCGAACCGCCCATCGTCAGCATGAAGACGGTGTCAAGCGGACCGTCGACACCGCGCAAGCCGTTCGAATCCCGTGTATACACCGTGCCGTCCGGCGCCCATGGCGCCGAAAAGGACCATTGCACATTGCGCGGCTTGGCAAAGCCGAGCAATGGGTCGCTGTCGTCGAGCCAGCCGCCGAAAGCCAATTCAAAAAGCAGGAGGCCGACGCCGATAAGAGCGAGGTTGATACCCGCGACACGAACGATGCGTCTCAATCCCACGCGGCCCGTCCTGCTATTCGCCCTTTGCCGCTGCGTGCAGGGCCGGTTGCATGGCCTCCACAGACCCGTTGACATCCTGTTGACTGTCGTTGCCGTTGTGCCGCCGCTGCAGGTCTTCGACCATGGCCGCCATGTGCCGGGATTCCTGCAGCAGCGTTTCCCGCAGGTGAAACACCATGATCGCCACCTGACCGAGCACCATGGTCAGGCAGGCGAGCCCGGCAAAAAACGCGCTGACGAAACCGGACCAGATATGCGGTTCGAACTGGCCGCTGACAATCCGGTGCTGCAGGAAGAACAACCCGAACCCGCAGGCGATTGCAAAGAAGACGCCCGAAATCAGGCTGAACGCGTAGAATGGCCGGTGGTCCCGGAAACAATTGAGAATGATGCCGCTCGACAGCCGCGCATAGCGCCACAGGTCGCTGGCCACCCGCGATTGACCGAATTCCCGCACGCCGCGCACCGGCAGGGCGATTTCGGCGATCCGGAAGCCCCGGAACGCGACCTGCATGATGACTTCATGGGTGTAGGTGAAATTGCCGAGGATGTGGATCGCTTCCACCACGTCCCTGGAATAGGCCCGGAACCCGCACGAGACGTCATACATGCGAATGCCGGTCAGCGAGCTGACGAGCCAAGCGATCCGGCGGTTTCCGAAGATCTTGACCTTCGGCATGTGCGGCACCAGCGCCGGATCCTTGAAGCGCGACGCGGTCGCAAAATCCGCTTCGCCCCTCAGGATCGGCTCGATGAGGGTACCGATCTGGCTCTGGTCGAACTGGCCGTCCCCGTCGATGCTGACGGTGATGTCTGCCTTGACGCGGCGGGCATGGGCCAATCCGGTTCGAAGCGCCGCCCCGACGCCGCGATTGCGGCCATGCGTCAGCACCGTCGCGCCGCGCGCCCGGGCAATGGCGCCCGTCGCATCGGTCGAGCCGTCATCGATGACAGCGATCGCAATGTCGGAGACACCCGGCAGGACTCGTGGCACACCGTCGATGACCGCGCCGATCGACTGTTCCTCGTTGAGGCAGGGAATGAGAACCAGAA
>JANQQB010000389.1 GCA_028285165.1 Rhodobiaceae bacterium | reverse complement strand
CCTGTTTGTGGAAGACCGTGTAATGGTAGGGATTCATGTAGGCGACGTCGTATGCCCCCTTGCTGAGGCAGGCTTCGAAAGTGGGGATGTCCTTCGCCGTGGCGAACCGGATCCGATGACCGGTTTCCTGGCTCAACCTGTCCAGAAACGGCACCCAGACCTGGGCGAGCCGCGTTGCGGATTGCTGCGGCACAATGCCGAAAATGACGTCGCGCGCGACAGCGGAACCGGTCGTCATGACACCGGCGCAAAAAAGGGCGGCGACCGAGGCCAGCCGAAAAACCGACCGTCCGGGGCGCCGCCCAAGAGTGTTGTCAGATGTGCTGTCGTCGGAGCAAAACCAAACCTTCATAACTCTCTCCTCTGATTTTGGAGGAGTATCGGAGCGAAGGCCTCGTCATACGATCCCCATATGGGGACACGATCGCAGTTTGAATGGAGCGGCGATCGCGGGATGACCGGCTGGCGGGCTCGACAACCACCAGACGGCCAGAGCGGGTGCGGGTCCATTGGGGTCTGTCGGTCCCGAAAGCCCCGCACCCGGCATCAGGCGGCTAACTTGTTGCGCCAGATATCGACCGGTCCGGCCAATTGATTGAGATCCGAGATCGAGCGAAGGCGCTGGATCGTCGCTTCGCTGAGCGTGCTGCCCGCGACCAGAAGGCAGGCCCCGTCCCGGTTGCGGATGTCGCTCGCGACCACGTCTCCCGATCTCAAGAGAAGCGGCTGCGCCTGCAGACGCGTGGCCGTCGGCGCGTTGGTGAACGCCGCATCGTCGGCCAGTGCGGACGCAATCACCTCAATCACCTTCGGGTCATGGCGCGCAGCATTTCGTTTCAGATGAGCAAGTCCCTGGGCCAAGGTTGCGAGGTCGCCCTCCATGGCCTCCGCCAGATCGAGAAGCGTGTTCAAAAGCCGCCCGATCGGTGGCAGCGCGGGGCCCTTCAGATCGGTTTCGGGGAAACCCGATCCGTCATAGCCCTTGCGGCAATGGTAGACCGCATCCGCGATAGCGCTCATGCGCGGAATGTTCTCGATCAGGTCGCGGGCATTGGCCGGTGCCTGGTCAACGAGAATGCGTTCTTCGTCGGTCAGTTCGGCGCCGGTGAAGTATTTCGCGGATACGACCTCGGGAAGCGTGACATATCCGAGCGTGCACAACATGGAGGCCAGATCGACTTCCCAGGGTTTGTCCATACCCATCGCGGGCCCGACCTTGCGCGCCCAACGATGCACAAGCGTGGCCCGCTTGAAGGCATCCGGATTGGACATGGCAAGGACATCGGTCAGGACCTTGACACTGCCTGAAAGCGTGCGCTGCAACAGCACCTTTTCCGCGGTGAGCAGACGGTGCTGCGCACTCGCATCGGTGATTACGGCCAGAAGATCGGAGGGCTCGCACGGCTTGTTGAGAAAGCGGAAAATACGCCCTTCGTTGACGGCCGCGATCGCGGTCTGCTGATCGTTGTTTCCCGTCAGCATGACGCGCACGGTGGTCGGGGCCTTCTTGGCAAACTCGGCCAAAAGTACGGAACCGTTCATGCCGGGCATGTTCTGGTCGCTGACGACGACGGCGAACGGTCCGGCTTCGCCAAGCAGGCGCAAGGCCTCGTCGCCGCCCTCCGCCGTGACCAGGTCCAGGTCCTTTCGCAGGATCCGCTTGGCGGCATTCAACAGCCGATTGTCGTCATCCACCAGAAGAACGCGGGTTTTTTCCGTCATCTTTGTCTCCCTCGTACCGAACATTCCCAAGACGGCCGCTTCCCAGCCGCCAGGACTCATGGGCATACAGGCCGCACCAACCGCGCAATATCCCTATTTGGGGACACGCCAGCTCGGGACGACGGAGGGCAGGATGCGATTGGAGTGACAGTCGCCGGAGGATGACGAGTTCACAAAACCCGCATTCGGCGTGCGGGGCGCGCGTCAGGCGGACCGAATGCCCGGCGGTGATGTGTCGCAACCGGAGCGGCGGACGAGCGGCGCGGGCGTCGACAACACGAGTTGCACAAGGTCGGATTGGCGGCCGACTCCGGTTTTCTGGAAGATGCGCTTCAGATAGGTGCGGGCGCTTTCGATCGTAATTCCGCAAAGCGCAGCGGCTGCCTCCAGATTGCCGCCGCCGGCGATGGTATGTGCGATGATCGCTTCCGCCCGCGACAGACCAAGCAGATCGGCCAGGCTTTCCGCCGTCGGTACCGCGACACGGTCGGGTTCGGTCACCATGAGCGCCGCGCGACCCGGTCCGATCGCCGTGACAACGGCTTTCAAATCGCGGCCGTCAGAGGATCGCGGCAGAGCCAGATAGCGCGGCGGTTCGTCGGGCGAGCCAGCCGCTGCCGCGATTGCTTCAAGAAGCAGTTTTCCGGATTCGCCGTTGGAAGCGCGGCACCGGCCGGCGGCATCGATGGAAAAACCGTCGCGCCGCGCCGCCATTTCGGCCGCGCTGTCGTTCAAATAGGCAATCCGCCCGGCAGCATCGAGCACGGCAATGGCCGGCGACAGGCCGGCCAAGGCGGCTCTTGCCAGCGACTCAGCGTCCGGCGTCTCCGCTTCGACCGGAATGGGATCCCGGACAAGCGCGGCTTCGATCGCTTCGACAAGATCCGGCGTGGCACAGGGTTTCGTCAGAAACCGAAAGACCCCGGCAGCATTGATGGCCTCAATAGCCGATGCCAGATCGCCGTTTCCGGTCAGCAGGATGAAGGCGGTGCCCGGCCGCGCCGCGCTGCGCATCTGCCTGATCATCTCAAGGCCGGTCAATTCCGGCATGGTCAGGTCGGAGACCACCACATCGGCTGCACAATCGCGCATTCGTTCGACAGCGCTCACCGAGGAGTTCTCAAAGACCATGTCCCATGTGTCGCGTCGATCCCGCAGCACGCGCATCAGCGATTTGAGGACCTTTTGTTCATCATCGACAAACAGAATGGAGGGTTTGCGCGGGATCATGCCCGGCAGTCTAGCGTATCCCGGTAAACGGGAAGTAATTCAAATTCAATAATATAAGGTTGCAAATATCCGCTGTGCGCCCGATCGGTCCTCACCGGTTTCGGAACCATTTGTCATCGGCGATGCGGCGGCACGGAAGGGGCGATGGACCATCGCCCCTGTCCCCAGATCCCGATCATACGGACCGGATATCGCCCGACCGGCCTATTTGCCCCAGATCTTGGCGTATTCGTCGCGGTAGCCGTTGCCGGGATCGAAGATGTTCCTGTCACCGCCGTCAAAGGCAATGTTGTCGGCGGTCACGACGTGCAGCGGCGAGGTGTATCCGGACCAGTCCTCGCCCTGCATGGCACGGTTCAGTTCGTCGACCAATTGCCAGCCCTGCAGGTTGAGCGGTTCGGCGACGGTTACGGACTGGAACTGGGCACCGCGAATACGCTGATAGGCGCTTTCCGAGCCGTCGCCGGCGGCAACCGCCTTCGGAGCGCCGTCACCGGGAATGCCGGCCGCGGCGAGCGACGGGCCCATGAAATCGAAATAGATGTCGTTGATCGCGAGGCTGTGCGTCCACTTCGCACCATAACGCTGCAGGAGCGCGGTCGTCAGGGTCGGCATGCGGTTCGAGGTGTCGGCGATCGGCGTGTCGACATATTCCAGCACCGTGCCGCCGAGCCGCTCGATCTCTTCCTTGATGCGGTCGGCCTTGGCGATGGCGATCGAATAGGTGGAATCGGTGAAGATCACGACGCCCGGCTTGCCACCGGCATCGGCAAAGGCCCATTGCGCGGCCGCGGCCGACACTTCCATCGCGTCCGTCGACACGTTAGCAAAGATGCCGCGCTCCGGGTCCGGCCCGATCGTCGGGGAGGCATGCCAGGAGACCATCGGAATGCCGGCCTTCTTGGCCTCGTCCATGCCGGCCTGCTGTTCGTTGGTGTCGAAGCCGTTGATGATGATGCCGTCCGGCTGCAACGCCAGCGCCTGGCCGAAGGCGGCCGTGCGGCCGGACACCGTGCCGGCGCCATCGAGCACGCGAACGGTCCAGCCGATCACGCCGGCCGCTTCTTCCACGCCGCGCGTCGTGCCGAGAATACCGCCGTTTTTCATATCACCGGCAAGCACCACGATGGACTTGCCCTCGGCCGCCTTCGGGCCGGCTGTCGGCCCGTCCCAGGCCTCCTTCTTGCCGGCATGTTTGGCGACCAGCGCCTTGGCCTCGGCGATCGCGTCGGCCTCAGCCGTCGGTGCGAAGCCGATCCCTGCAACGGCCACGAGCGTGGCCAGACCGATTGCTCTTTTCATCATTTTCCTCCCGGTTTGCTTTCGGTTGTTTCGATTTCGTTGACGGCGCGGTCACTTCTTCGCCGCGCCCTTGCGGCGCTGGGCGTAGCCGGCAATGCCGATGGCGACGAGCAGCGTGACCCCGTTGAAGAGCGGTTCGACCCAGAACGAACCGCCGAATTGCTGAATGCCGGAAATTCCGACGGCCAGGATCGCGACACCGACAATGGTTCCCCAGACGTTGACGCGCCCGGGCTTGATCGTGGTGGAGCCGAGAAACGCTCCGACAAGCGCCGGCAACAGGTATTCCAGACCGACGCTGGCCTGGCCGATGCGCAGTTTGGACGCCAGGATGATGCCGGCGAGCGCGGTCAGCGTGCCGGAACTGACAAACGCCCCGACCACGAATTTGCGGGTCGGAATGCCGTTCAGTTCGGCCGCCCGCGGGTTGGCGCCGATTGCATAGAGGTAGCGGCCGATCGGCGTATATTCGAGGATCAGCCACATCGCGATCGTGATCGCGAGCACATAAAATCCGGTGATCGGCAGGCCGAAAACGAACGTCCCGTTGATGGCATAGAACCCGTCCGGCAGGACCCCAACCACCTGGCGCCCGCCGGTGTGCCAGAGCGCCAGGGCATAAAGAACGGTGCCGGTGCCGAGCGTCGCGATGAAGGCGTCGATCTTGGCGACCTCGACCAAGAGACCGTTGAGAAAACCGGTGAAGGCGCCGAGGCACAGCACGACAAGCACGGCAATCGGCCATGGCACGCCGAACAGGGTCTGCAGCGAAATCGCCAGGATGTGCCAGAGCACGATGCCATATCCGACGGTCAGGTCGATGCGGCCGGCCGCCATCGGGATCATCGCGGCAAGCGACAAGAGCGCGATGATGGCCTTGTCGGAAATGATCGCCCGCAGGTTCAACTGCGTGGGAAACGTATCGGGCAGCAGGATCGAAAACAGGATGATCAGCGCCAGCGTCAGAATGACGAGGCCATAGACCGGGGCCAGGCGGATCAGCCGACCGGCCAGCGATACGCCCTTCAGTTCCGCCCGGGTCGGTTCCAGGGCATCGGATTCGATCGACTGCATGTCAGTCTGCTCCTGCTGCCGCCAGCGGCGTCTCGCCGGCCGATGCGGCCTGAATGAGGGATTCCGTCGACAGTGCCACACCGGACAGGTCGGCGACGATGCTGCCGCGGCTGAACACCAGTGCCCGATGGCAGATCGTTGCGACCTCCTCGAAATCCGTCGAGACGACCAGCACGCCCATGCCGGATTTCAGGGCATCGAACAAAAGCGCATAGATGTCCGCCTTGGCGCCGACATCGACACCGGCCGTCGGGTCCTCGGCGATCAAGAGCCGACGTTTCATGGACAGCCAACGGCCGACGACAACCTTTTGCTGATTGCCGCCGGACAGCGCTTCGATCGCGAGCGTCGGGTCGTTCGGCGAAAGGCCCAATCGCGCACCGAGGGCCGGGAGGCGGAGGCCCTCGGT
>JANQQB010000353.1 GCA_028285165.1 Rhodobiaceae bacterium | reverse complement strand
CGGTACGGCGGCCAATCAGGTGCGCCATACGCTGGAGCACCTGGCCATGATCGGTCCGGAATCGATGTGTGCAGGATCGGCGATGTCGCGCACCGGCATGACGATTCGCAGGACACCCCCTTCCTTGGCTTTCGGGTCATCGGCCGGGAACGGCAATCCGTCTTCCTGGGCCGACAGGGTGCCAATCATGCCCGGCAGCGTGCTCGCCGATACACCCAGCAGCGCGAGCGTTCTGAGAAGGTCGCGGCGGTCCAGCCTACGGTGCACATAATCATGCCATGCGCGGCGCGCTAAACGATGCATTGAACCTGCCTTCGTTCAAGACAAAAGGATCAAGGGGCCGATGCTAAATCTTTGCCCCAAAATAACGGGCCCGATGTCTGAAAATACCAGGCCGTCGGAAGTCTCCGACCGTCTTATGTCGCCGCTCAGTGAAGTGAACATTGATCATCCGGTAAATCAAGATGATCGGCGCGCTCGGCGCGGTTTCCAACAAGATCACAATATCCCGTCATCAGCCGAATCGCCAATGATGATCGGCGATGTGCGACTTCTGTCAAACAGCCGCACACCTTTCCCTCGGTCCGCGCCTTTCGACACTCCAACGCCTCTGTCAGGACCGTAATGGAGATAGGGTGCCGTCGAAGACAGGGTATCGTGCGGCGTCACCTAAGAATCCGGTTTTCCTGGCGAGGCGAATGATGATAAGCGCAGGATCGCACTGACGGTCTTGCCGTCCCTGCCGTTTTTTTTCCAGACAGAATGCCTTCGGTATCCATGAAGCCGAGCCCGATCTCCCAGACGGTCGACACGTTCTTTGCCTCGCTTGCGCACGATGTGGCCGTGATGGGCATCCTCAATGTCACGCCGGATTCGTTTTCCGGCGACGGTACCGGCACGGCTGTCGATGTCGCCGTCGACCAGGCGCTGGACATGCAGAAGGCCGGCTGTGCCATCCTCGATATCGGTGGCGAATCGACCCGGCCCGGTTCGACGCCGGTGTCTGTCGCAGAAGAAGCACGACGGGTCATGCCGGTCATGACCGCACTCGGCGATCGCCTGTCCGTCCCGCTCTCGATCGACACATCGAAAGCTGAAATCGCCCGCCAAGCCCTGGATTGCGGGGCACACATCGTCAACGACGTGCAGGGTCTGCAAGCCGACCTGGAGATGGCCGATGCGGTCGCAGAACGCGGTGCCGGCGTCGTGATCATGCACAATCGTCCGAAGGCCGATGCAAACTGCGATATCATGGAGGATATTCGCGGCTTCCTCCGACGATCGCTCGCGATCGCCGATCGCGCCGGCATCGCGCCGCACCGGATCGCGCTTGATCCGGGTATCGGATTCGGCAAGACATTCGATCAGAACCTGACCATTCTCAATCGGCTGCGGGAATTGCAGGATTTCGGGAAACCGATTCTGATGGGTCTGTCTCGAAAGCGGTTCATCGGTGCCGTACTCGATGCGCCTGTCGAGCGGCGCCTGAACGGTACTCTGGCTGCCAATCTGGCGGCCTGCATGGCCGGCGCATCGATTCTGCGGGTACACGATGTGACGCCGCATGTCGAAGCCGTGCGCATGCTGAAGGCAATCCGGAGCGAATCCCATGGCTGACATGATTTTCGTGCGTAACCTTGCGGTGTTCGCGCGCCATGGCGTCTTCATGGAGGAAGCCAAGCTCGGACAGCGTTTCTTTGTCGACATCGCCTGTCTCACCTCGACCCGCCAAGCCGCGCAGACCGACAATCCCGCCCTGACGCCCTGTTACGATGCGATCTGCCAGATCGCGACGGAAACCATCAAAGGGGAACGCTCAAAACTGCTTGAGACGGTGGCGGAACGGATCTGCGAAAACCTGTTCGAGGCTTTTCCGATGGTGTTCGAGGTGCATCTGGAGATTCGCAAACCGTCCGCTCCGGTTTCCGCCATTGTGGATACGGTCGGCGTGCGCGTGGAACGCAGTCGCGGTGGCTGACACGGTCAGGACCGCGCTCGCGTTCGGCAGCAATGTCGGCGAAAAGGCAGGCAACATCCGGCAGGCAATCGAGGCACTTGCCGCGGAGGATGGTCTCAAACTGGTCCGCGAATCACCGCTCTACCGAACGCCGCCATGGGGGCTGACCGATCAGGACTGGTTCTGCAACGCCTGCGCGCTTTTCGACACGGACTTATCGCCCCGTGCCCTGCTCGATGTCTGCCAGGCCGTCGAGCGTGACCTCGGCCGCATCCGCACCGTTCGCTGGGGTCCGCGGCTGATCGACATCGACATCATCACTTTCGGATCGCTTGCGGTCTCGAGCGATGCGCTGACGATCCCGCACCCCCATGCCCACGAACGCGGTTTCGTCCTGGTCCCGTTGAACGACATCGCGCCGGATCTGGCGCTTGCCTCAGGACTCGTGCGCGACAATCTGGCCCGAGCTGACACCGAAGGAATCGTTCGTTTGCCGTCGGAATGATGGCAGCCGCGCCGCCAGCCTTGCGTAGTTATACTGACAAGCAAAGCTGTTTTCAGACGTTAACTAACCATATTATCTTTTTCGAATTGTCACGAATGCTTTCGCAATTTTTCCGGATAGTTGCCAACCTGTGATATTTTTTCACAGAATCGAAAAAATGGTCACGATTCATCAATCAAAACTTGTGATATTGGCGATCTGCGATCAGACTTGCCGCAGATGACCCGCTGCATACTAATACAGGAATCTTTAGGAGACTGCGAATGAACCGATTTGGACAGGTGGCGATCGCCGCAATACTGGGAGCTGCGCTGCTCGGCCTGCCGTCGGCGCCGGCCGGTGCCGTAATGGTGAAGATCGGACCGGACGGTTACGGCGTGGACAGCGATGGACGCCGGATGGTGTCCGGTTACGGCCGCAGCCGTTCCTACAAGAAGATCAAACGCGAAGTGGTGAAGTTCGGCGGCAATTACAGCGCCGGCACGATTGTCGTGAACACCACCGAGCGTCGTCTCTATCACGTGCTCGGGAACGGCAAGGCGATGAAGTACGGTGTCGGCGTCAGCCGCCAGGGCTTCCAATGGGCCGG
>JANQQB010000287.1 GCA_028285165.1 Rhodobiaceae bacterium | reverse complement strand
AGGCGTCGCTGATCGTGCCGAGCGCCAGCTGCGAACCGCCGTTGAAGCCGAACCAGCCGAGCCACAGGATGAACGTGCCGAGCGTCGCCAGCGGGATCGACGAACCGGGCATCGGGTGCACTTCACCACCCTTGCCGTATTTGCCGGTCCGCGCGCCGAGGATGATGGCGCCCGCAAGCGCGGCCCAGCCGCCCACCGAGTGCACGATCGTCGAGCCCGCGAAGTCGGAAAAGCCCATCTCGCTGAGCCAGCCCGCGCCCCACTGCCAGGATCCAGAAATCGGATAGAAGATGCCGGTCAGAACTGCCGTGAAGATCAGGAACGGCCACAATCTGATGCGTTCGGCAAGCGCGCCGGAAACGATCGAAGCGGTCGCCGCGCAGAACACCATCTGGAAGAACCAGTCGGACGCTGCCGCGTAGTCGCCGGAATCGGCATCCGGCGCCGGGATCGCCTTCGGCAAGGGCGTCCCGATATAGCCCCCGTTCACCCCTTCATACATGAGATTGTAGCCGACCAGCCAGAACATGATACCGGCGACGGAATACAGACCGATGTTTTTAAGGCATTGCATCGACACGTTTTTCGAGCGCACCAGCCCGGCTTCCAGCATGCAGAAACCGGCGGCCATGAACATCACCAGGAATCCGGCGACCAGAAACAGCGTCGTGTTGAGGATGAAGGCGGTATCGGCCGCGGCGGCGAATTCCGGCGCGTCCTGCGCGAGCGCAGGCCCGGCAGCGGCAAGGCTGACCAGCGCGGCGGCGCCCAATCCTAAGGTTAACAATCTCATTCCATTACTCCCCATTGTATGGCTCGACATCGACCATGTGTTTGCCTGGCGTGTCGCCGTCCTGTTGCCCCTGGGAGCCGCGTTGATGCGAACGGTTATCGACGGCCGCCAGACAACGCGGCCAAAATCGGGGGGAGTCCCATCAAAGACTGTGCCAAACCCGAAAATCCGAGGGTTTTGGCGGATTCCAGAACCGCACCTTGCTCAAATCACGGGCGCCCGGCGCCCGATTTGCTCAAATTCCAAGCGCTTGCCTAATTTTTCATCAAATTGCTTGCTGCAGTGCACAATCGTCTTGTCGGCGGCTCAAACGTCCCGCAGACGGATCAACCCTTCCTGGGCGACGGATGCCACGAGCCGGCCGGCACGATCGTAAATCGAGCCCCGCGTGAAACCCCGCGCGCCCGACGTATTCGGGCTATCCTGGCTGTACAAAAGCCAATCGTCCGCCCGGAAGGGACGATGGAACCACATGGCGTGGTCAAGGCTAGCCAATTGCAGGTCCTTGTCGAAGACCGAACGCCCATGGGCAAACAAGGCGGTATCCAGGAGCGTCATGTCCGAGGCATAGGCCAGCACGCAATGGTGGATGTCCGCATCGTCGGGCAAGGGCCCGGTCGTCCGGATCCAGACGTTTTGCACGGGCTCGAGTTTTTCGCGCGTGAAATAGTGCTCCATGGTCAGCGGCCGCATTTCGATCGGCCGCTCGCGCTCCCAATAGCGGCGCACGTTTTCCGGTGCCACATCGATGAAGCGGTCGCGCAATTCCTTTTCGCTCGGCAGGTCTTCCGGCGCCGGCACGTCGGGCGCCGCGATCTGGTGGTCGAGGGCGGTTTCCGGCACCTGGAAAGAGGCCGACATGGAAAAGATCGCCTGGCCATGCTGGATCGCGACCACACGCCGGGTCGCGAAACTGCGCCCGTCGCGGATCCGGTCCACCTCGTAGACGATCGGGACGGCCGGATCTCCTGGCCGCATGAAATAGCCGTGCAGGGAATGCACGGCCCGGTCCGTCACGGTGCGGCTCGCCGCGACCAGCGCCTGACCGACGACCTGTCCGCCAAAGACCCGCTGCCAGCCGACCTGGGGGCTGCGGCCACGAAACAGGTTGTGCTCGAGCGGCTCAAGGTCGAGAGTGGTCAAAAGGCGGTCGACGGCTTCGCTCATGCGGACCTCCGGGGCAGGACGTCGAGGATGGATCGGATGTAGTTATTCCGGAAGCCGTTCGACGCGCAATCGTGGAATTGACAGCCGGGCCTTCGGTCCGGTGTGTGCTCCGGCCAGACGCGGCCGGCAAGGATGAAGACCATGCTCAAACACGGCAACGACGTGAACGTTCTCATCGGCGGCGGCGGTTATGTCGGCCTGTCGCTCGCCGTCGCCCTCAAACACTCCGATCCGGACTTGCAGGTGATGGTGGTCGACGCCCGCGCCGGAAAGCCCGGTCCCGGTAAGGGTGATGAACGCGCCTCGGCGATCGCGGCATCCGCCCGTCGCCTTTTGACGGTGCTCGGCGTCTTCGACGATCTGGCCGATCAGGCCCAGCCGATCCGGGACATGATCGTCACCGACAGCCGCACGGGCGATGCCGTTCGACCGGTGTTCCTGTCGTTTGACGGCGAGATCGAACCCGGCGAACCGTTTGCCCATATGGTGCCCAATGCCCATCTGGTTGCCACCCTTCAGGACCGGGCCGAAGCCCTCGGCGTCACGCTGAAGGCACCGTGCCGCATCACCGGGTTCGAAGAAGCTGGCTCCGGCATGCGGGTCACCCTCTCCGACGGCCAGGGCATCATCGATGCCGATCTGCTTGTCGCCGCCGACGGCGTGCGGTCCGGTCTCCGCGAACAGGCCGGCATCAGGACGGTGTCCTGGCAATATCGTCAAAAGGCCATTGTCACGACGCTCGCCCACACCGAACCGCATCACGGACGTGCCGAAGAACATTTTCTGCCGGCCGGGCCGCTTGCCCTCCTGCCGCTCACCGGCAACCGTTCGTCTCTGGTCTGGACCGAATACCCGCAGCGCGCGGATCGGTTGATTGCCGAGGACGAAGACTTGTTCCTGATGGAACTGGAAAGCCGCACCGGTTTTCACCTCGGCCGGTTTTCGCTTGCCGGACCGCGCCAGGCCTATCCGTTGGGCCTGATGCTGGTGCGCGAATTCGTCCGGCCGCGCTTTGCGCTTGCCGGCGACGCCGCGCACGGCATTCATCCGATTGCCGGGCAAGGCCTGAACATGGGCTTCCGGGACGTCGCTGCCCTGACCGAGGTCGTCGTCGAAGCCCGCCGGCTCGGGCTCGATATGGCCGGCCCGGACGTGCTGCAGCGCTATCAGCAATGGCGCCGCTTCGACACCTGGCAGATGGGCGCCGTGACCGACAGTCTCAACCGCCTGTTTTCCAACGACAATCGCTTCCTGCGCGGCATTCGCGATCTGGGCCTCGGCCTGGTCGACCGCATGCCCTCCCTGAAATCCGCCTTCATCCGCGAGGCGGCCGGCATCACCGGCCAGACACCGAAGCTCATGCTCGGCGAGCCGGTATAGAGCGGCGAGATCACGGGACGAACGCGGCTGCGCATTGAACACCGCTCGTTGCCGCTTTACGCTGGGTCAATCAGCCTTGCGTCGCGTTCCGGCGCCGGGCCGTCCCGCTGACCGAATCCCCGGACGGCGCGGCATGCCATCCGAGGGAGCGCGGACCGGTGTCGACAGAGCAGATTATCCTGTTTTCCCTGTTCGGCGGCGTGTTCGCAATGCTCCTGTGGGGCCGCTGGCGCTATGACCTTGTCGCCTTTTGCGCGCTGGTCATCGGATTGTGCCTCGGGGTCGTACCGCAAAACCAGGCGTTTTCCGGATTCGGTCATCCGGCAACCGTGATCGTTGCGCTGGTGCTGATCATTTCGCGCGGCCTGATCAATTCCGGGGCCGTGGACATGATCACCCGCAACCTGATCGATTCGGCACGCGGCATCGGCACCCACATTACGATCATGGGCGGCGTCGGCGGCGTCTTGTCGGCCTTCATGAACAACGTGGCCGCTCTTGCGCTCTTGATGCCCGTCGACCTGCAGGCCGCCAAGCGCGCCGGACGCGCCGCCGGGGTCACGCTGATGCCGCTCGCCTTTGCCACCATCCTCGGCGGCCTCGTCACGCTGATCGGCACGCCGCCCAACATCATCATTGCTAAATACCGCGAGACGGCGCTCGGCAGCTCGTTTCAGATGTTCGACTTCTTTCCGGTCGGCGTCGTCTGCGCCGTCGCCGGCATCGCTTTCGTCGCCCTGATCGGCTGGCGGTTGCTGCCGGTCGCAGACGATGAGGAGGCCGCCGGCGGCACCTTTTTCGACCTGCAGCATTACATCGCCGAGCTGATCGTTTCCGAGGATTCGCCGGTCGTCGGGCGCACGATCGAGGATCTTTACAACGAGACCGTGGAGGAAGATGTCGCCTATCTCGGTCTTGTGCGCGGCAAGCGGCGGCTCCCCGGACGCGCCCGCTACGCCACGATCCGCCCCGGTGACGCCCTCATCGTCGAAGCGCCGCCAAGCGAAATCGATCGCCTGAAGGGATCGTTCAAGCTCGCCTATGCCGGCGAAAATCATCCGGCGGTCGCCCAGGACAGCGACCTTGTCGTCTCCGAAGTGGTGGCCCAGCGCGACAGCCTGATCGTCGGCCGCTCGGCGCTCTCCATGCAATTGCTGCGGCAGCATGGCGTCACGCTGCTGGGTGTGTCCCGCCAGGGCCGGCAATTCTACGAGCGTGTGCGGCGTTTGACCATCGAGCCTGGCGATGTGCTGTTGTTGCTTGGAACCCAGACACGCATCCAGGCGGTCATCACCTGGCTGCAATTGCTGCCGCTTGCCTCGCGCGGCCTCGGGGTGACGCAGTACAACAAGGCCTGGCCGGCCATCGGGCTCTTCGGCCTGGCGATCGCGGCGGCGAGCGTCAATCTGGTCGACCTGCCGATCGCGCTCGCCGCTGTGACAGCGCTTTATGTGATCTTCAACATCGTGCCGCTGCGCGAGGTCTACAATCAGGTCGAGTGGCCGGTCGTCGTTCTGCTTGGATCGATGATCCCGCTCGGCGCTGCGCTCGAGACCTCAGGCGGGACACAATTGATCGCCGGCGGCATCGTCGGCGTGACCGACGGCCTGCCGGCCTATGCCGTGCTGCTTGTCCTGATGGTGGTGACAATGACCCTGTCGGACGTATTGAACAACACGGCCACCGCGGTCATCGCCGCGCCGATTGCCGTCGACATCGCCCGTCAGTTGAGCGTCAGCCCCGATCCGTTCCTGATGGCCGTGGCGGTGGCAGCGTCCTGCGCGTTTCTGACGCCGATCGGCCACAAGAACAACACGCTGATCATGGGGCCCGGAGGCTATCGCTTCGGCGATTACTGGCGTATGGGGCTGCCGCTGGAAATCATCGTCATCGCCGTGGCCGTGCCGGCGATCCTGGTGTTCTGGCCGTTATGAGCAGATAACGCCGAACCCGTGCGTGACGGGAGGCAAAGATCAGTCTTCCCGCGAACCCTGTTCGACCCCGAAACCCGGCACGAAGCGGGTCAGGCGGTTGAACACGCCGCCGGACTGCGACCCTGTCGCATCGGCGGTTGCGGTCCGTCCCGGCGCTGGAACCGGTATTGGCGTGCCTGCGGCGACCGTGTCAGCTGTCGCATCACCAACCGCCTCGACGCCCGGTTCTGAAGCCTGGTCTTCATCGCTGAAATCAAGCAGATCGGCGACTTTCTTGCCGCGTTCTTCCCATTTCTCGGCCCGCGCCTGACGGTCCTTGATCTTCTGCAGCAAGGCCGCCACCTCGGTCTCATGGGCGGCGCGGCGTTCGGCAACGTCCTTGGCGACGAATTCCGGGACCGAATAGGCCGGGCAATCCTCGCGCGCCCGGAACCGGTCGCGGTCGTTATCCGGTTTTCCGTTGAACACGTAGCGGCGATCGCAGACGTCGAGGCTCGGCGGCTGTTTCACCGCCTCGAAGTGATCGTGTCCCTCTTTCAGCATCGTCCAGAAGGGCATGTGTTCGTTGTCGCGATGCTTGACGAAGTTTTCCGCCGTCATACGGAACGGGAACGCCTGCACCTGGAAGGATTTCTGGCCGCCGCTGAAGGCCTCGCGGGCCATCGAATAGATTTCCTGCATCTGTTCGTCGGTCATGGCGTAACAGCCGGCCGACGAGCAGGCACCATGCACCATCAGATGGCTGCCGGTCCGGTCGTGCGACCGGTCGAAGGCATTCGGGAAGCCCAGGTTGAACGACAGGTAATACTTGGAATTCGGGTTCATCTGCGCCGGCGTGACTTCGTAGAAGCCTTCCGGTGCCTGCCGGTCGCCTTCGGCGAATTTCGGACCGAGTTTGCCGGACCAGCGGCAGATCTCATAGGTCTTGAACAATTCGTAGGAGCCGGACCGTGCCTGTTTCCAGATCTCAAGCTGGCCTTCCTGCTTGTAGATCCGCATCATGATCGGCGCGTTTTTTTCCATGCCGAGATCGCTCAACCTGGATTGAGCGGCATAGGAGAGCGGTCGCAAGTGCTTGCGGTCTCCCACGAACTCGTCGGCCTGGCACGCGACCAGGACTAGCGCAGTGGCGGCCAGAAGCGCCGCGCGAAGGGGTTTTTTCGACATACTCAACCGATCCGTCCCTAACCGATCCGTCGTCCGGCGCCGATACACGCGCCGCTTCGACCCAGCAGGTCTGCCCGTCCATATCGCGGGCGAAGGATTACCCAACCGTTAAATTCGATGCGCATTGCGCGCAAGAGCCGCGCATTTCACGGCTTCGTGTGCGGTCCCATCCTATCGCGTCCTGAAACGCGATCCCATCATACCATCCGGCCCCATCATACCATCCGGCCAATGGCCAGAAACTTGTTGGCCCGGTCTTCGCGGATCGCCTCCGCGTCCAGTCCCTCAAGCGCTTGCAGCGCCTCACGGATCGCCTCGCCGGCGCTGGCGATCACCGCATCCGGTTGCCGGTGCGCGCCGCCGGTCGGCTCCGGCACGACCGCGTCGACGACCCCGAGGCGCAGCATGTCCTGGGCCGTGATCTTCATGTTGGTCGCGGCGTCCTGTGCACGCGCCGAATCCCGCCACAGGATCGAGGCCGCACCTTCCGGCGAGATGACGCTGTAGATCGCATGTTCGAGCATCAGCACCTTGTTCGCCGTGGCAATGGCGATCGCCCCGCCGGATCCGCCCTCGCCGATGATCAGGGCAATGTTGGGCACGCCGAGCCCGAGGCAGGCTTCCGTCGACCGGGCAATCGCCTCGGCCTGGCCGCGCTCTTCGGCGCCGACGCCCGGATAGGCCCCCGCCGTATCCACCAGCGATATCACCGGCAGGCCGAACCGTTCCGCGAGATCCATGATGCGGATTGCCTTGCGATAGCCCTCGGGGCGCGCCATGCCGAAATTGTGCTTGATGCGGGTTTGTGTGTCGGTGCCCCTTTCGTGGCCGAACACGGCAACCGGACGCCCGTCGAACCGGGCCAGGCCGCCGAGGATGGCGGAATCCTCACCGAAGGCACGATCGCCGGCAAGCGGCGTGAAATCCGTGAACAGGCCGTTCACATAGTCGCTGACATGCGGCCGGTCCGGATGCCGGGCAACCAGGGTTTTGTGCCAGGGCGTGAGCTTGGCATAGAGTTCGCTCAGCGCCTGGGCGGCTTTGGTCTCCAGCCGTTCGATCTCGTCGGCAACGTCCACAGCCTCGCCCTGGTCGGCAAGGGTGCGCAATTCCTGTACCTTGCCTTCAAGGTCGGCAACCGGCTTTTCGAATTCCAGATAGGCGTGCATTCCGTTTCCCGTAAACGGCCCGAAGGCCGGGGTTCGAGCGCTGTTTATCGGATTGCAGCCGCATCCGGCAAGCCTTCGCTTGCCCCTATCCGCGCGCCCGGGATCGGATCAGTAAAAATGGTTAACCATCCGGCCGGTGAGCCGGTTCTACTTTTGTGCCAGCGGGTGATGCGTCGCGACCAGGGCGTGCAGGCGTTCGTCGAGCACATGGGTGTAGATCTGGGTGGTCGAGATATCGGCATGGCCGAGCAATTGCTGGATGATTCGCAGATCGGCGCCGTTTTCCAGAATGTGGCTTGCAAAGGCATGCCGCAAGACGTGCGGCGATACCTTGTCCGGCGCAATGCCGATCGAAACCGCATGCGCCTTCAGATCGCGGGCGAACGCCTGCCGGGTCATGTGTCCCGCCTTCCCGCCGGCCGGAAACAGCCATTTGCTGCCGGCATGCCGCCCATAGGCTTCGCGCCGCTCCAGATAGGTCCGCATGGCGTCCCGCGCCGGGTCGTTGAGCGGCACCAGGCGTTCGCGGCCGCCCTTGCCGGAAATCGTAAGGTACGGATCCTCGGTATTGGCCGACTGGCGCGGCAACGCCACCAGTTCCGAAACCCGCAGGCCGGTCGCATACAGCACTTCCAGGCAGGTATAGAGCCTGAGCGCCATCAAGGCCTTGGCTGCCGAACGCCCTTCGAGACCGGCATTGTAGCGCGCCGATTCGATCAGGCGGTCGACCTCGGCGATCGTCAGCGTCTTCGGCAGGGTGCGGCCGCGGCGCGGGCTGTCGAGCGTCGACGACGGATCGTCGTCGCGCACACCTTCGGCGTAGAGAAACTTGTAGAACTGGCGGATCGAAGACAGACGCCGCGCCTGCGAGGCGGCTGCAAACCCTTCGGCCGCGAGCGCTGCGAGATAGCGTTCCAGATCGTCGGACCGGGCGCTGTCGAGGGCGCTGCCGTTTGCACTCAGCCAGGACGCAAGGTCCTCCAGATCGCGGCGATAGGCATCCAGCGTGTTGTCCGCCGCTCCGCGTTCCGCACTCAGGACTTCCAGAAAGGTTTCTATGCGGACAGGAGAGACGACAGCGCGTGAAGGTCTCATCGGTTCAACCGTTCCGGCGGGATCCGGAAGATCATTTCGCGCGGGTTGGGTTCCACATAATTCGCCAAAGCATAAAGCGCGCCGTAAATGACGCCGACTGTCACCGCAACGATGACGACGAGGCGCGTCAAAGTAGGCATTCTTTACAGTCCGGGACAACATCCTGTATTGACCCAGTTGTTTTGCAGGAGTGCGGCGGGAAAGCAAGGGTTCATAAAGGGTTTCCATGGACTTTATCAGCGCGCCCCGGCGATGATCTTAGACCGGACAGGAAACCCGGACCGGACGGCGCGGAGAACGCATGACAGGGGCATCAAGGCCGGATCGCAGACAATATCGTGACATCGTTCGCCGGCTCGACGGCCGGTCGATCGTGCTGGTCGGCATCATGGGCGCCGGCAAGACCGCGATCGGCCGGGG
>JANQQB010000273.1 GCA_028285165.1 Rhodobiaceae bacterium | reverse complement strand
CAGTAGCCTTTCCAGCGGTGCTACATTGGAACTTGCCGAACAAGTCGCACCTGATGTTCGGCGGCACCGACCGGCATTTCACCAACGGCATGCGCGCTGCCTGGCTGTCGCCGGAAGGCGGCGCGCCCGAATTCATCCGGAATGCGGCGTCCTTCGTCCCGTTCTTCAAGGCCACGCGGCGCATGCGGATGAGTTTCTCCATCGGCCAGAACATCTACACGCCGGAAGATATCGCCCTGACCGACCCGCCGACCGATGACAGGCCCTATGCCGGCTGGCTCTTCACCGGGATCGGGTTGGTCGCCGAGAACGGCGCGACCTTGGACAAGCTGGAACTCGATATCGGGGTCGTCGGCCCTTATTCCCTGGCGGACGAGGTACAGACCAAGTGGCATCGCCTGATCGGCATCACCGAACCCAGGGGCTGGAACACCCAGTTGAAGACCGAGCCCGGCGTTGCCTTGTTCTACGAGCGCAGCTTCCGCAAGTTCTACGAGCTGCCGCTGCACGACGTCATCCCGATCGAGAATCTCGGCGTCGATTTCACGCCGCATATCGGCGGCGCGCTCGGCAACGTCTTCACCCATGGCGCGGCCGGTATCACCGTCCGCTTCGGCGACGACCTGCCGAACGATTTCGGCCCGCCGAAAATCCGCCCGAACCTACCGGGGTCGGATTTCTTCGTCCCGGACGACAGCTTCGGCTGGTACCTGTTCGCGGGCGCCGAAGGGCGGGTGATCGGCCGCAACATCTTCCTTGACGGCAACAGCTTTCGCGACAGCCGCAGCGTCGACAAAAAGTACTTCGTCGGCGACATCCAACTGGGCTTCGCCGTGACGTTCCTGCGTGCCCGGCTGGCCTTCACGCAGGTGTTGCGTTCGCCGGAATTCGACGGCCAAGAGGGATTCAACAGTTTCGGGTCGGCGGCCTTGTCGATCCGGTTCTGACCGCCCGGATTCCCGTCAGAGGCCCTGCTTCACTTTGGGCATCACTTCCTCGGCAAACAGATGCATGCTGTCCTGCACTTGGCTGTGCGGCATGCCGACCCAGTGCAGCCCGAGCACCATATGGGTCACGCCGAGTTTCTTGCGGTAGCCGATGATCTGTTCGGCAACCTCGTCGGGCGAACCGAACAGGAAGCGATCGCGGGTCAATTCGTCGAAGTCGAGACCCAGGTCGTCGTCGCCCTCGGGCATCGCCTTGTCCTGACCCCACTCGTGATAGACCTTGTATTTCTCTTCCAAGTAGGGCCGGGCGAGACGCGTCGCCTCTTCGCGGGAACCGGCAACGAAAATTTCCCGCATCAACGGCAGCTCGGTCGGATGCGGTTTGCCGTATTCGTCCAACGCGGTCTTGTATACGTCGAGCTGGCGTTCGATCGTGTCCATGCGCTGATGCGGATTGATGAACCAGGTATCGGCCAGTTTCGCCGCCCGGCGCACCGCCGCATCCGCATTGGCGCCGAACCAGATCGGCGGCATCGGTTTCTGCACGGGCTTGAGCGACAGGGTGCAATCGACCAGATCGAAATGCGACCCCTCCATATTGACGTTTTCTTCCGTCCAGAGCCGCTTGATCGCTTCCAGGTTCTCCACCAAACGGGGGACGCGTTCCTTCGGCGTGGTGCCGAACCCGCGGAACTCGACCTCGCGATAGCCGAGCCCGGCGCCGAAGACCAGCCGCCCGTTCGACATGACGTCGATCGTCGCCAACTGTTCGGCGATGTCGAGGGGCTTGTGCAGCGACAGCAGGATGATGCCCGTGACGATGCGCATGTTCGGCACCTCACCCATGATCCGCGACAGGAAGGGCAGGAGCTGGAACTGACTCAGCGGGTAGCCGGCATAGTGCATGCCGCTGATCAGGTCCGAAAAGCCGAGTTCGTCGGCAAGCCGCGCCTGTTCCACCAGTTCGTTGAACCGCGCGACCATGTCGTCGCCGTTCCGATACTGCCCCCGGATGAAGAATCCGTATTTCATCTCGTCTGCCTCCACGTCTCTGGGTTGTCGCTGTTTCCGGGAGCCTACCCCGCCGGCGGGGCCGCCGCAAAATCGGACTCAAATGCCAGCGCGAAACAACGTTCCCGAGTTGGACGTGCCGTCAGAACGACCGGCCACGCCGGGAAACACGGAACACCGTCAGCTAAGCAAAGGACAAACGTGCCGCCGCCAACTATATGAGGAAATCGCGGATATGCTCCGACAACTCCGGCGTTCGCAGATAGCCATAGGATTTGTGGTAGTTCGGTTCATCCGCCGGACTCCGATACCCGTTCGTCACGAGATCATCCTCGACTTGGACATTCCCGGCGTTTGCCGAATAGT
>JANQQB010000261.1 GCA_028285165.1 Rhodobiaceae bacterium | reverse complement strand
CACGACCTTTTCAAGCTCCGCCATCAGTTCGGTCCGGTTCTGCAGGCGCCCGGCCGTATCGACCAACAGGACGTCGGTCCCGGCCGCGCGGGCCTGGGTTACGGCGTCAAAGACCAGCCCGGCGGCATCCGCCCCGGGATCGCGTGCGACAACCGAGGACCCGGTCCGCTCCGCCCAGATTTTCAACTGATCGATTGCCGCGGCCCGGAACGTGTCGCCTGCTGCCAGCATCACCGAGCGGCCATTGGCGCGCAGCTTGGAGGCCAGTTTGCCGATCGTCGTGGTCTTGCCGGTTCCGTTGACGCCGACGACGAGCACGATATGCGGTCGCCGGTCGTGGCCGATCTGCAGAGGTTGCGCAACGGGCGCGAGAACCTTGCAGACCTCGGCGGCAAGCACTGATCTGACTTCTTCGTCGGAGATTTCCTTGTCATAGCGCCCCTCCGACAGGCTGTCGGTGATCGCCATTGCCGTATCGACGCCAAGATCCGCCTGGATCAGGATATCCTCCAGGTCCTGGATGGCGTCGGCATCGAGCTTGCGCTTTGTAAAGATCGACGTGATGCCGTCGGTCAACGACGACGACGACCGGCTGAGCCCCTTTTTGAGGCGCTGGAACCAGGACAGATTTTCCGTCATGCAGGAACCAATTCGGCAGCCGCAGCGCATAGTGTGCCGGCCAGGCCGGTATCCGTGCGGGCATCGATCCGAACCGCGACGATCTGGCCGGGGTTTCCGCCCTCAAGCCTGACGCCGGCAAAACCTTCGGTCCGTCCGAAGCCGGGTTTTTCAATCAGCACAGTCCGCTGCGACCCGATGAGGCTGTCGAGATAGACGTCGCGCGCCGCCTCTCCAACCGCACGCAGTCGGGCCGCGCGGTCGCGGACCACGTGCCGGTCGAGTTGCGGCATGCGAGCCGCCGGGGTTCCGGGACGCGGCGAAAACGGAAAGACGTGCAGGAAACTGAGGCCGCAGGCCTCGACGATCGACAGTGTATTTTCGAACATGGCGTCCGTCTCGGTCGGGAAACCGGCGATCAGATCGGCGCCGAAGACCGCGTCCGGGCGCACGGCGCGCACGGCGTCGCAAAAGGCAACGGCATCGGCGCGCAGGTGCCGGCGTTTCATGCGCTTCAGGATTATGTCGTCACCGGCCTGCAGCGACAGGTGAAAGTGCGGCATCAGGCGCGGTTCGTCGGCAATCGCCGCCATCAGATCCGGATCCACCTCGATGGAATCGATCGAAGACAGGCGCAGCCTGTCGAGGTCGGGGACCAGGGCCAGGATTCTGGCGACCAGGGTGCCGAGCTTCGGCGCACCCGGCAGGTCAGCGCCATAAGACGTGATGTCGACGCCGGTCAGAACCACCTCGCGGTAGCCGTTTTCGGATAGCGTGCGCACCTGGTCGACGACATTGCCCATCGGCACGGACCGGGAATTGCCGCGGCCATAGGGGATGATGCAGAACGTGCAGCGATGGTCGCAGCCGTTCTGGATCTGCACGAAGGCGCGGCTGCGTCCCTTCAGGCCGTCGACCAGATGGCCGGCTGTCTCGGTCACCGACATGATGTCGTTGACCTTGACCCGCTCAGTCTCCGAAACGCCGAAATCGGCCGCAGTCTGATAGTGTCGCCGGTCGACCTTCTCGCTGTTGCCGAGCACGAGGTCGACTTCTTCCATGGCGGCGAACATGTCCGGATCGATCTGGGCAGCACAGCCGGACACGACGATGCGGGCCGACGGATTGTCCTTTCGGGCGCGACGTACCGCCTGGCGCGCCTGGCGCGTGGCTTCTGCGGTCACGGCACAGGTATTGACCAGCACCGCGTCCTGCATGCCGGCGGCTTCGGCCTCGCGCCGCATGATTTCGGATTCAAGCGCGTTGAGACGGCAGCCGAATGTCAGAACCTCGACGCCCATCTCAGGTCGCCCCGTTCAAAAGAGCCGGCGCAATCATGTCCTCGTATTCGATCTCGAACGGTCCGGTCATCAGGACGTGGTCGTCACGTTCGCGCCACTCGATGGTCAGCGGACCGCCCGGCAGAACGACTTCGGCCCGCCGTTCCGCAAGGCGCTTGCGGAAGGCCGAGACGCCGACGGCGCAGGCCGCGGTTCCGCAGGCCCGGGTCAGGCCGGCGCCGCGCTCCCAGACGCGCACCACCATGCGTTCGCGGCTATCGACGCGCACCACGGAGATGTTGGCGCGCTCGGGAAACATCGGATGGCATTCCAGCATCGGTCCGATGCGCGCCAGATCAAGACCGTCAATGTCGTCGGTAAAGAAGATCGCGTGCGGATTGCCCATGTTGACGACGGCTGGCGAATGCAGGATCGGCGCGTCGATCGGTCCGATCTGCAATTCGATCGCCCTTGTGTCGTGAAACGGCTCGGCAAGCGGGATCTGGTCCCAACGCAGTTTCGGCACGCCCATGTCGACCGTGATCGCGCCGCCTTCGGCCGCCGGATAGGCCAGGAGCACCCCCGCGACCGTCTCGATGGCCGCATGGTCCTTGCCGGTTTCCTGCATGACCGTGTGGGCGATGCAGCGGGTTGCATTGCCGCACGCTTCGACCTCTTCGCCCACGCCGTTATAGATCCGCATGAAGATGTCGGATCCCGGCCGTGCCGGTTCCAGAACAATGAACTGGTCGCAGCCGATGCCGGTCTGCCGGTCGGACACCCGGTTGATCTGCTCGCGGGTCAGCCGAATCCCGGACGTGCGCGCGTCGACAACGACAAAATCGTTGCCGAGCCCGTTCATCTTCGTGAAGGGGAGGCCGTCTTCCATACCCGGACCGCTAAAGCATCAAATCGCGGCTTATATGACGGATCGGGTCCAGAAATGCCAGTCTTTCCTTCCCTGCGTCCGCCACGGACGCCATGGTCGTTTGCCGATGCGCTGCGATTTTTTGCCGGCCGTCCGGCATAGCGTTCCGGCGCTTGAAGCACAGGCGCCTCATTCCCTTTTCACAACCGCGCCGGTCTGACGGTCCCGCTCTGCGCGGACCTTCGGGCCGGTGACATTCAACCTATGGACCTGAAAGGGATACTCTGATGTCAAAACACCTTGCCGTTTCGGCTCTCGCCCTGTTTTGCGCTCTGTCGACCGTGCCGGCCCTGGCGGCCGATGAAGTCAATACCGTGCCCGGTCTCACGGCGGCCGGCGCGCCGCTTGGCCTGCATGGCGTGGATCCCGTTGCGCTGCTGCGCGACGGCAAACGACTTGCCGGGGCGGCGAAACACACGGTCGTGCACGACGGCGTCGCCTATTACTTTGTAAGCGCGGAGAATGCGAAAGCCTTTAAGGCAAATCCTGCCTCCTATACGCCGCAGAACGGCGGCTTCTGCACCTACGGCGTTTCGGTCGGCAAGAAGTTCGACGGCAATCCGTCCTATGCCGCCGTAATGGACGGCAAGCTCTATGTGTTCCTGAACAAGGAGATATTCGGCCTCTACCAAAAGGACGAACAGGGAACGATCGCGCGTGCCGCGGAGAAGTGGCCGCAGATCGTCGACACGGCCGCCACGGATCTCTGATCGACCGGGCGTTGCGCTGCGGCCCCTCTCACAAAGGGAGGGGCCGTTTCGATCGGATTTTGACTTCCGAGGCGCGCTGTCGAACAGTGCCGGCCACCACAACAGGAGGCCGTTCCATGTCCGTCTTGCCGCTTCTGCCCGACCAGCCGGACGATCCTGCCGTGCGGGCGATGTTCGACGAAGTCACGACGCGGTGGCCGCATGTGCCCAACCTTTACCGTGTGCTCGGCCATGCGCCGGACATGTTGCGGGCCTGGCTCGACATGGCCTGGCCGCTGCGCCTGAAACCGACCACGTCCAGGCGGCTGCGGGAACTCATCATCCTGCATCTCGCCCGATCCGTCCGGTCCGGTTACGAATGGGCGCATCATGTTCCGCTGGCACTTGAGGCGGGTGTCCTGCAGAGCGAGATCGACGCCCTGGAGGCCGGCGAAATGCCGGATAGTCTAGCGGCGGCGGAACAGGCCGCTCTTACGGTTGCCGGCGAAATCGCAGCCGGGCCGGAGGCGACACCGGAGGCGATGGCGGGTCTGGAGCCGTATTTTGATCCGTCCGAAATCGTTGAAATCGTTCTGACGGCCAGCTTTTACGTCTGTGTCGCGCGGGTGATCGGGTCCTTGCAGGTGCCTCTCGAGGAGCGGCACGCGGCACCGTGGTGACGACCGTCAGAGACTGTCGGCTGGCGGGGACTTGCCTACCGGTTCCCGCGATCGGCGCCGCAGATAGGCTTCCCGGCGGGCGATGTACAGGCTGGCCACAAAGATGATGCCGGCGCCGATCCAGGTCCACAGATCGATGATTTCGCCGAACAGCAGATAGCCGTAGAGCACGGCAAAGGGCAGGCGGGCGAAGTCGAAGCCCATGACCAGCGAGGCTTCGGCCGCCGCAAAGGCGCGCGCCAGCGTAACATGGCCGATCGTGGCGAGCGGGCCGAACAACGCCAGATAGGGCCACAAGCCAGGGTCCGGCCATTGCCAGACATACAATGCGGGAAACAGCATGATCGGCGTCATCAGCGCGGTCGATATGAACACGACCTTGTCCGGATCGTCGCCGTCGGTCAGGCGCTTGATGAACATGGTCGACAGGCCCATCATCACCGCGGAAAAAATCGTGATCCAGACGCCCAGCGTGATTTCCGAAAGACCGGGCCTGAGGATGATCAGCGCGCCGCCGAACCCGACAAGCGTCGCCATCCATCGGCGAATGCGCACCACCTCGCCGAGCAGGAACACGGCAAAGACGGTGGCAAACAGCGGCGACAGGAAGCTGATGGCCGTGACGTCGCCGACCGGGACCATGGACAGTGCGATGAACCAGGTGCTCATGGCGCACAATCCGATTGCGACCCGGATCCCGTACGTGCCGATCTGGTCGGTCCGAACGAGGTCGGTGCCGCGCCACAAAAGCAGCGGCGCCATGGTCACAAGCGCAAAGAACAGCCGCAGGAACACCACCTGCATGGGCGGCACGCCCTCGGTCGTGACGTAGCGGCCAAGCGTGGCAACGGCCGCGATCAGGGCGCAGGACACCAGCATCCAGAGGGCGCCGGCCAACGGATCGTTGCGCTTCTTTCGGGGGGCGTCCGGCATCGGCGACGGCGGACCTATAGCGACCCGGAGATCGCGCGGGCCGTCTCGACGGCCAGCGGCACGATCTTGCGGCGGGCATCCGCCAGGCTCCATTGCGGCGAATAGACCGGAATCTGAACAGCGGCGACGACCTTGCCTTCGGCATTGAAGACCGGTGCCGCGGTGCTGATTTCGTGCATCATCGCCTGGTTGATGCCGATATCGAATGTCGCGCGACGGGCGCGGGCAATGCGGGCGCGGATCGCCGTCGGATCGACGACGGTCTCGTCGGTCAGCGGCCGAAGCGACGAGGCATCGAGGATCGCCTCGCGCTCGTCGTCCGGCAGGTGCGCAAGAATGACATTGCCGCCGGCAGCGCAAAAGGCCGGGACGCGTCGCCCGGCGACCGTCGCTTCGAACCGGGCTTTTTCATGCGGGATCCGGATCGTGTAGATGATGTCGGTGCCGCACAATTCGCACAGGTTGACCGTCGTATCGTAGACCTTGCCGGCCTCGATCAGCCGCGGCATGGCGATCTCGGCCAGCCGATTGCTGATCACATAGGTAAAATACAGGTCTGCGAGCTTGACCGCCGGCCGGTAGCGCCGGGTGATGGGATCCTTTGCCAGATAGTCGAGCGCCAACAGGGTGCTGGTGAACCGCTGGGCCGCGCTTTTGTCCATGTCAGCCAGGCGAGCGATTTCCGACAGGCCGAGATCGCGCAGGCCGAATTCGGCCTGGCCGCGCCGAAACGCCTTCAGCACATCGAACGCCTTCTCGACCGATGCCACGTAGAGCGGGTTCGGTTCGGTCCGGCGGGTCGGTGTCGGTGGTGCGGTTTTCTGGCTGTCCATGAAGACGATGTCTTGACGGTGTGCGAAGGGCGTCGCTACCATATCACCAATTAACATGTTGTATCGCATAATAATACGGCTGCCACGGGACAGCGGGCACGCCGGGAACCGTCTGGGAGAGATGCGGCGGTCCTGTGCGCAAGTGCAAACGAAGGAGATGGGGTTGATGAACGTATCCAGACTGATGATGACGGCCGCGATGGGCGCCATTCTGGCGTTCGGTAGCGCTGTGGCGCATGCCGGGAAGGCCGACGATACGCTGAACTGGTCGACGAACCGCGAAATCGCCGTCGTCGATCCCTATTACAACAACACCCGTGAATTGGTGATCATGGGGCATATGGGCTGGGACGGCCTTGTCTATCGGGACAACGAGACCGGCGAATTCAAACCGTTGCTGGCCACGGCCTGGGACTGGAAGAGCCCGACCGAACTCGAGGTCGACCTGCGCACCGACGTGACGTTTCACGATGGCTCGGCCTTCGATGCCGACGATGTCGTCTACACGCTCAACTTCGTATCGAACGAAGACAACGGCGTTTTGACCTTCCGCAACGTGAGCTGGGTGAAAAGCGCGGAGAAGCTCGGCGATCACAAGGTTCGCATCAACCTCAAAAAGCCGTTTCCGCCGGCGCTTGCCTATCTGTCGAACGCCGTCTTCATGATGCCGTCCGGCCATTATGACGCGGCACCCGAAAAAGCGGACGGCAGCAAGGACTTCGCCGCAGTCGCGCCGGTGGGTACCGGCCCCTACAAGGTGGCCGACGTCAAGGCCGGCGAATATGTCATCATGGAAAAGAACGCCGATTACATGGCGAACAGCCCGAAGGGCACGCCGCAGATCGGAACGATGCGGTTCCGCACGATCGCCGAGGCGAATACCCAGATCGCGGAACTCCTGACCGGCGGGCTGGACTGGATCTGGGACGTGCCCAAGGACCAGGCGGAACGCATGGACGGCATGCCGGAAATCACGATCGAAAACGCCAAGACGTTCCGGATCTCTTATATGGCGTTCGACGTGGACGGTGATTCCGGCACCGATGTCTTCACCGACAAGCGTGTCCGGCAGGCGATTTCGCACGCCATCGACCGCGAGGCGATTGCCACCAATCTGGTCGGACCGGCATCAGAGGTGATCCATTCGGCCTGCCATCCGGATCAGTTCGGCTGCACCCAGGACGTTACGCAATATGCCTACGATCCGGAAAAGGCCAAGGCCCTCCTGGCTGAAGCCGGTTATCCGGACGGGTTCGAGTTCGACATCTACGGTTATCGCGAGCGCCCGTTCACGGAAGCCGTGATCGGCGACCTTGCCAAGATCGGTGTGAAGGCGAAACTGAACTGGCTGCAATACCGGGCCCTGCGGGACATCGTCCGCGGTGGGGAAACGCCGGTCAATCACATGACCTGGGGATCCTACTCGATCCCGGACGTGTCGGCGATCGTCAGCCACTTCTTCACGCACGGCCCGGACGATCCGGCAAAGGATGACGAGACCAAGGCGCTTCTGGAAGTTGCCGACAATTCGCTGGAGCCTGAAAAGCGCCAGGAATATTACCAAAAGGCGTTCGAACGCATCGCCAGCGAAGCCTATTGGCTGCCCATGTTCACATACGCGAAGTATTATGCCTTCTCCAAGGACCTGAACTTCACGCCG
>JANQQB010000249.1 GCA_028285165.1 Rhodobiaceae bacterium | reverse complement strand
TGAGTGTTGACGCTGAGTGATTCACAACAACGAGAAAACACAATGTCCTTTGTCAAAGTAATAGCCCTTGCCGGACTGGCCATGCTGGTTCTGGCATCGGTCGGCTTGCAAGCCCCGGCTCAGGCGGCCATGGCCGGTGCGGCCGGTAACGCCGGTCGGATCGCCGCAGAACCGATCACCGAACGATCCATTGCCACGAAAACCCACGGCAAGCGCTTCCGCGGCGTCCATCGTCACCGCGGCTACGGTTGGCACCGGCACGGCCGGCGTGTGCACCGTCGGCACATTCACCGCCATCGTGCGCATCGGGGCATCTGGATCAAGCATCCGCACCGCTGGCATCGTCGGCATCACCGTCGTCATGGCGGCGTCGTGATCTACTTCTAAGAGATCACGGATTGCCTTGATCGAAAGAAGCCTCCTTCGGGGGGCTTTTTTCGTTCCGGTACCCCGTTGCACAGGCCGCTACCGGATTAGGCGTCGACCGGTATTGTCTCGGCGGCGGCTTCCAGTGTCAGGCCTTGCCTGCGTCGCTCCTGAATCAGTTCGGCCAGGATCGACAGCGCGATTTCTTCGGGATCGATCGCGCCGATGCGCAATCCTGCGGGCCCGTGCAGCCGCGCCTTCTGTTCGTCGGTGAGGGCATTGCCGATGCGCTCCAGCAAGGTGGCGATCTTGCGCGCGCTGCCGACCATGCCGACATAGCCTGCCGGGCTCGACAGCGCGGCGACAAGCGCTTCGCGGTCGCGAACGCCTTGCGTACAGACGACGATCGCATCGCGCGGTGCCAGGGCAAGATCGTCCAGAGCGTAGCCGGCATGGATGCGATCGTCCGGGCGGTCGGCGGGCAGGGCCTCGGCTGGTCCGGCGAGAACGGTCCGGTATCCCATGGCCTGTCCGAGCCGTTCCAGAGCCAGTGTTACGGGCGACGTTCCGCAGACCACGAGGCGCGATGCATGGCGCATGGGTTCCAGGAAGAGGTCCACCGTGCCGCCGCTCGGGCAGGACGAGGCATAGAGGTCGACATCCTCGGAAGCGGCGGGCTGACCGTCGGCGTCCCGGGATCGGACCCGGATCAGACGGGGAGCGCCGGCTTTGAGGGCCGCCTCGGCCGCGCGCCGAACCGCGGACGTGACACAGGCGCCACCGACAAAGCCGTGCAGGACGCCATCCTCAGTGACGACCGCCTTGGCACCGGCCTTTGCTGACGTGGCGTCCGCGGTGCGTACGACCGTGACAACGCAGAAATCCGCGCCGCCCTCACGCAGCGTCTCGATGAGGTCGAGGGTCTGTTTGACCGACTGGTTCATAGCGTCGCCCATTCGGTTTCGAGCGCTGCCAGTGCATCGAGGGTATGAGCCGTCGCGAACCGGTCGATATGCGGCCGGGCGGCGGCCATGGCCGCGGTCACCGGCTCGTAATCCCGCCAGCCGAGGAGCGGATTCAACCAGACGAGGCGACGAACCCGTGTCTTCAGCCGGGTCAGTTCGCGGGCCAGACGATCCGGTGAGCCGGTATCGTAGCCGTCGGAGAAGACGACGAAGACGGTCCGGGAGTTGATCGCCGATTTGGCGTAGACGTCGTTGAACCTGGCCAGACTGTCGCCCAGCTTTGTGCCGCCTCCGATGCCGCCGGCGACAAGGGCGAGTTTTGCCATCGCCTTCAGGGGATCGCGCTCGCGCACGGCCTCGGTCACACGGACCAGCCGTGTGTGGAAGAGATAAGCGTCGGATTTCGGCCAGGCGCCGACAAGGCCGGCGACAAATTGCAGGAAAAATCGCGTATAGGGCTGCATCGACCCGGACACGTCGACGAAGAGCACGATTTCGACCGGGCGTGACGGGCGACCGCGACCGATCAGCGTGACCGGATCACCGCCCCGGGACAGGTTGGCCCGGATCGTGCGGCGCAGGTCGATGCGCGTCGGCCGGCGCTCCAGTCGGTAGCGCCGAGACAACCGGTAGCGCAGGGCCCGCGCCAGGCGCAGCGCAACGCGTTCCGCCTCGGCAATCTCGTCCGGATCGCTCAGGTGTCGCAGATCGGTCCGCCGGATCGTATCCTGGTGCGAGGCGACGAGCCGGCTCTTCGCGCCGTCGCCCGGATCGCCGTCATCCGGGTCGCCGTCGGAGACCCGGTCGAGGGTGCCGCCGGAGGCCTTTGCTGTTTCGCCAAAGTGATCGCGCCAGACCGTCGGCCGAACGTCGCTGACATGGCTTGTATTGGTCTGACGGACTCGGTCGCGCGTCTTTCCGCGGCGCATCCAATAGGCCTCGAACAGGTCGTCGAACCGGTTCCAGTCTTCGGTGCCGCTGCACAAGAGGACTTTCAGGCCGAGCCGGCAATCGGCGGGCCGGTCGGTGCCGAGGTGGTCGACAAGCGCAAGCGCGGCGCGGGATTCCGACAGTCCCAGCCGGAAGCCGTTCATGCGCAGGTGTGCGGCAAAGCCGGTGATCTGTCGGCTGACGGCCGGACCGGGGCGGGAATTGCCGGGTGCTGCTTCGGCCATCAGGCCGCCTGCCCGACCAGGCGGGCGGCAATCTCCGGCGGCACCGCCTTCTGGTCATGTTCGGTCTTCAACAGGCAGATCAGGCTTTGGTGCACCGCGTCCGGATCCTGGTCCAGACGATCGACGCCGAGACCCATCAGCGCTGCGCACCAATCGAGCGTCTCGGCAATGCCCGGGACTTTTTCCAGGTCCTCCTTGCGCAGGGCCTGAACGAACCGGGCGACCTGGCCGGCAAGGCTCTGATCGATTGAGGGTAAACGCGCCTGGATGATGGCGGCCTCGCGATCGGCCTCGGGAAACTCGACATAGGCGTAGAGACAGCGGCGACGCAATGCGTCGGAGAGGGCCCGTGTGCCGTTGCTGGTCAGGATGACACGCGGGATTGTCACGGCTTCGATCGTCCCGAGTTCCGGTACGGTCACCTGGAAGTCTGCCAGGATTTCCAGCAGATACGCCTCGAATTCCTCGTCGGCGCGGTCGATCTCGTCGATCAGCAGGACCGGGGCGGTTTCTTGCGAAATCGCCTGCAGCAAGGGCCGTTTCAGGAGATATCGGTCGGAGAAAATCTGGGTTTCCAGGGCGTCCGGATCGGTCGCATCGCCCTCATGCGCCTTGATGGCCAGCAATTGGCGCTGGTAGTTCCATTCATAGATCGCGGCGTTGGCATCGAGCCCTTCGTAGCATTGCAGGCGGATCAGACGGGTCTCGAGGCAGGTGGCGAGCGCCCGCGCGATTTCCGTCTTGCCGACACCGGCTTCGCCTTCAAGCAGAAGCGGGCGCTCCAGGTCGAGGGCGAGCCGGAGCGCCATCGCCAAAGTGTCGTCGACGATGTAGCCGGTTTCTGCAAGCCGGTCGGCCAACGAAGGCCGGTCAGATGGGGAGTGCTGCTCAGTCATTACAGCCTCTCGGGCCGCGCCGGCCATGGCCGGCGCGTCCTCTGGTTTTGCCTATTTGTGCAGACCGAGCTGGTGCGCCGTGTTCCACACCCGCCAGTGGTCGTGCGGCATTTCCGTATGCACGAGCCCGAGATGCGCAAAGGCATCGTTGACGGCGTTGGAAAAGGCGGACACCCCGCCGACATTCGGACTTTCGCCGACGCCCTTGGCACCGATCGGATGGTGCGGCGACGGGGTCACCGTGTGATCGGTTTCCCAGAACGGCGTCTCGACCGCCGTCGGCAGGTAGAAGTCCATAAGGCTGGCGCCGTGCACGTTGCCGATCTCGTCATAGGTGATCTCCTGCCCCATGGCGATCGCCAGCGCTTCGGTCAGTCCGCCATGCACCTGGCCCTCGATGACCATCGGGTTGATGCGCGTGCCGCAATCGTCCAGCGCATAGAACCGCCGGACATCGGTGACACCGGTATCGACGTCGATGTCGACGACGCAGATATAGGCGCCGAACGGATAGGTCATGTTGGGCGGATCGTAATAGCTGACCGCCTCAAGCCCCGGCTCGATGCCTGGAATCGCCTGGTTGTAGGCGGCAAAGGCGATCTCGGCCATGGTCTTGGCCTTTTCCGGATTGCCCTTCACGTGGAACCGGTCGACATCCCATTCCAGGTCGTCGTCATGCACTTCCAGAAGGTAGGCGGCGACCATCTGGGCCTTGGCGCGGATCTTCCGTCCGGCCATCGCGGTCGCCGCTCCGGCGACCGGCGTCGAGCGGGAGCCATAGGTGCCGAGGCCGTAAGGCGCGGTATCCGTATCGCCTTCCTCTACGGTGATCTGGTCGGCGGGAATGCCGATTTCAGTGGCCAGGATCTGGGCGAAGGTCGTGGCGTGTCCCTGGCCCTGGCTGATCGTGCCGAGCCGGGCGATGGCGGAACCGGTGGGGTGAATGCGGATCTCGCAGGAATCGAACATGCCGAGCCCGAGAATGTCGCAATTCTTCACCGGTCCGGCGCCGACGATCTCGGTGAAAAACGCCACGCCGATGCCCATCAGGGTTCGGGTTTCGCCGTTCGCAAAATCGCGCCGGTTCGCGGCCTGCTGTTCGCGCAGCATCCGGTAATCCGTGGTGTCGAGCGCCTGCTGCATGGCGGTGTGATAATCGCCGGAATCGTATTCCCAGCCGAGCGCCGATGTGTAGGGAAACTGCTCCTTGCGGATGAAGTTCTTGATGCGCAATTCGGCGGGGTCCATGTTCAACTTGCGCGCCAAGACATCGATCATGCGCTCGATGAAATACGACGCCTCGGTCACCCGGAACGAACACCGGTAGGCGACGCCGCCAGGCGCCTTGTTGGTGTAGACGCCGTCGACGCTGACAAAGGCTACCGGGATGTCATAGGAACCGGTGCAGATGTTGAAGAAACCGGCCGGGAACTTGGTCGGGTCGGCACAGGCGTCGAATGCGCCATGGTCGGCCAGCACATGGCACCAGAGCCCGGTGATCGTGCCGTCGCGTTTTGCCGCGATCTTGCCGGTCATGTGGTAGTCGCGGGCAAAGGCGGTGGTCGACAGGTTCTCGATCCGGTCCTCGACCCATTTGACCGGCACGCCGGTGACGATCGAGGCGACGATCGAACAGATATAGCCCGGATACACGCCGACCTTGTTGCCGAAGCCGCCGCCGATATCGGGCGAGATGATGCGGATGTTGTGCTCCGGGATCTTGGAGATCAGCGAGGCGACGGTGCGCACGGCGTGCGGGGCCTGGAATGTGCCCCAGACTGTCAGCTTGCCGTTGATCTTATCCATCGAGGCGACGCAGCCGCAGGTCTCCAGCGGGCAGGGATGCACGCGCTGATAGGAAATCAGTTCCTCGGCCACGACCTCGGCGTCGGCGAGCGCCTTTTCGGTCTCCGCCTTGTCGCCGGCGTCCCAGGTGAAGATGTGATTGTGGTGCCGGCGCGGGCCGTGTGCCCCTTCCATCTTGTCCTTGATGTCCTCGCGCAGCAGCGGCGCATCCTCGTTCATGGCCTCGAACGGGTCGGTCAATGCCGGCAGTTCGGCATATTCGACCTCGACCAATTCAACCGCGTCGGCCGCCGCATAGCGGTCCTCGGCGACGACGAAGGCGACTTCCTGGTTCTGAAACAGCACCTTTTCGTGGGCGAGCACGGCCTGAACGTCGCCGGCCAGCGTCGGCATGTAGTGCAGGTCAAGCGGGATCAGGTCTTCCGCCGTCAAAACGGCAACCACGCCGGGGACGGCAAGGGCTGCGTCCTTGTCGATGGACACGATGCGGGCATGGCCGTAGGGGCTGCGGACGAAGTCGCCGAACAGCATGCCGGGCAGCTTGATGTCGTCGACGTAATGGCCCTTGCCCTGGGTGAAGCGGGCGTCTTCGACGCGTTTACGGGCGCAGCCGAGGCCCTGGAGCTTTTCGGCGCGTTCGGTCGAGGGGGGTGTCTGGATGGTCATTCCGCAGCCTCCTTGGGCGCGCTCAGGGTTTCGGCGGCCGCCTGGATCGCCTTGACGATGTTCTGGTAGCCGGTGCAGCGGCACAGATTGCCGGAAATGCCGTAGCGGATCTCCTCGACGCTCGGGTCCGGGTTCTCCTGGAGGAGCCGGTAGGCGCGGGTGATCATGCCCGGTGTGCAATAACCGCATTGCAGGCCATGGTGCTCCCGAAAGGCTTCCTGAAGGGCGTGCAGCGTGCCGTCGGGCGCCGCCATGCCCTCGATCGTGGTGATTTCCGAGCCGTCGGCCTGGGCGGCAAAGACCATGCAGGACTTTACCGACTTGCCATCGAGGTCGACCGTGCAGGCGCCGCAATGTCCGGTATCGCAGCCGATATGCGGCCCGGTCAGGGCCTGGTCCTCGCGCAGGAAATGGATGAGCAGGGTGCGCGGTTCGACAAGCGCTTCGACCGACTTGCCGTTGATCGTCATTTTGACGTGGGATTTGGACATGTGAAACTCCTCCTTGCGCGTCAGGCGGCGCGGGGCCGCGCGTCGCGGATCGCGCGTTCGACCATCACGCCGGTGACAAATGTTCTGAACTCGGCCGGTCCGCGGCCGTCGCTGGCCGGCGCGGTGATTGATGTCGCTGCGGCACGCGCGGCTGCGATCGCAGCGTCGTCCACTGGCGTGCCCGCAAGGGCGGCTTCGGCGGCTTCGGCATGGAGCGGCGTGTCGCCGACATTGGTCAGCGCGATGGACGCGCGGGAACACGTTCCGCCGGCCATTTCCAGGATGACGGCAGCGGCTGCCGTCGCATAATCGCCGATCTTGCGCTTTTGCTTGTGATACGACGCGCCATGGCCGGGGGCCGGCAGGTCGAAGCGGATTGCGCTCAGAACGTCGCCGTCCTGCAACGCCGTAAAGAAGGCGGCTTCGTAAAAGTCCCGCGCGGCGATTGTGCGCTGTCCGCCGGCATTGTGGATCTCATAGGTGGCGTTGAGTGCGAGCATCAGCGCCGGCATGTCGTTGCCCGGATCGCCATTCGCCACATTGCCGCCCAGCGTACCGAGATTGCGGATCTGGGGATCGGCAATCTGCAGCGCCGTTTCCCGCAGGATCGGGCATTTCTCCGCCAGTTCCGGCGATGCGATTACGTCGGCCTGTGTCGTCATCGCGCCGATGACGACCTGGTTGCCGTCGAAGCAGATGCCCTTCAGTTCGCCGATGTCGCGCAGGTCGACCAGATGTTCCGGCATGGCCATGCGCAATTTCATCATCGGGATAAGCGAATGGCCGCCGGCCACGACGCGGGCCTCGTCGCCGAGATCGGCGAGCAGGCGACAGGCATCGCCGATCGATGCCGGCCGGTGGTAGTCGAAAGCACCGGGTATCATGAAGTCCCTCCCTGGCGTTGGGCGGTCGCCGGTCGACGCCGCGTTTTCTTTTCATGATGCGGGATATTGAGCGCCAACCGCCACGGACAATGCGTGAAACGCGCCCGCATTTCACGAAATGCGGTGAGGACACATGAACGCCGTGAGCGGTCAGGTGAGGTCGAGGGCCTTGCGCACATTCGCCAGTTGCGAGCGACTCACCGGCACTTCCTTGGACGGGTCGTCGCCGACGAGGCAAATGCCCTTGTCGCCATCCTTCCGGAATCCAGCAACATGGTCCAGATTGACCAGAAAGGAACGGTGGGTGCGCAGGAAGGGCGGCGAGGCGAGGGCCTCTTCCAGCCTCGACAAGGGCCACGGGCAGAAATGCTCGCCGTCGTGATTGATGACCCTCGTGTAATGGCCGTCCGCCTGGACGGCCCAGATTGACTGGGCGCTGCAAAACCGGATCGTGTTGTCGCGCTCGTACGGAATGCGGGACGGACGATCCTCCCGGCTCGGGGCTTCCGCTTCGGTTCGTGGCGAAAACGCCTGGGACAGGGCGACGTCGCGGGCCGAGCGGTGGGACGGCTCGATGGCAGGTTCGGCACTGGTGGCCATGACCGGTTCCGGCGCGGGTGCCGCATCGGCGTTCTCCGGGTCCGCTCCGG
>JANQQB010000245.1 GCA_028285165.1 Rhodobiaceae bacterium | reverse complement strand
CCTCCCGCAATCCCTCAAGCGCCGCTCGCATGAAGGTCTTCGACGCCCGCATCGGCGCGCCGCTCATCGAGCCGGACGTGTCGAGCACGAACACCAGCTCCCGCGGCGTGATCGCCTCGTCGGCCGGCGTTTTCGGCGGTTCGATCTGGAGGGATAAAAAGCCGCCGCGATGGTCGAAATGGGACAGAATGCCGGCGGCGATTGTGTCGTCCTCGCCCAGTTCGTAGCGCAGGACCAGATCCCTGTTGCCGATGGTGCGGCCCTTCGCCAGCGTGGCCTTGGCGCTGTTGTCCCCGGTCTCGATTGCGAGCGCATGCGTCGGCGACATCATGCCGTGGATCGGCACCGGCGCGCGAAGAGCGACCGAAAAGCCGACCCGCTCGCGGTCGATGGCGCCGGGCGCGTCCTGGCCGGAAACCGGCGGATAGTCGGGCAGTTTGGCGACCGTCCATCCGGAGACCTCTTCGGTCTCACCGGCATCGTCCGGCACAAAGGCGACGTCCTCGATATCGGCATCGGGGGCTGCCCGGTCGGCGACAACCGACGGCCCCTTGCCCTCATATCGCGGGCCGACGACGAAGGGGACCACTAGCTCGTAGGCGCCGTCGACCTTCGGAACCGGCTGGACATATTTCAGCGTCACGGCAAGCGTCGTGCCCGGCATCAGATTGGCAATGGTCTGGGTGAACATGTTGGGGCGATGCTGCGTCAAGAGGGAAGCGGCTTTGCCCTCCGCCTTGGCCGTGTCGAAGGTCTTCTGCGCCTCTTCTTTCCGTTTGATCACGGCCTCGATGACCTCGTCGCCCACTTCCATCGTCATGGCATAGACCGCCGCCTTGCGGTTCAGCGGGAACAGGTATGTGGCGTTGAGTGCCCGGTCGCGGGAATTGAAAAAGGTCTGTTTCAGCGTCACCGTCGCCAGCGTCCCGTCAATGGCGACGACATAATCGCTTTTCAGCATCGGCAGGGAGACCCGTTCACCGTCGATCGTAGCGGTCACCTGCCCGGCCTGATCCGCGTCGCGGGCCGAGGCCGGCGCGGCGGCGGGCGCGCCGAAGGCCAAGGGCACAAGGGTGAGGGCAAAAAGGGCACGCGTTTTCATTCTCCGCTCCTTTCGATGTCAGATGACTAGGTGAGATCGAGGGCCGCGATGGCGGCGCGTTCCAGCCGGTCGCGGGTCCGGTCGTTGAGCGTCCACGGCGTGATGCGTTGCACGCTGCGCCATTCGGTGCCGGGCTGCCGCATCCACTGCCAGATCGCCTCGGCGACGTTGGAGGTGGCAAACCCGTCGGTGGCGGTGAACGTGACGGCAACCTTCCAGGCCCGCCCTTCCCGGTCCTCGGCCTTGTAGATTGCGGTGGGCACGGGCTCGAACCGCGTGCCGACAAAAGTGACGGTGTAACCGAGGCCGCGCAGGCATTCGTCGGGGCCGTGCAGGTGGCGAAGCGGCGACGTCGTCTGCACGATTGTCATGCCCATCGGACCGTACTTGGCCTTTTGCGCCGTCCCGCCGAATGTTTCGAAATAGGCCCGTTCGATGGCGCTCAGCGGCTCCGACCGCCTGATCGCACCGTCGAGGGCGGACGGAAGGGCAACGGGCGCCAACGTGCGCGACACATCAAGTGCCTGGCGTGGCAGCGCAACGATGACCAGAGCAAGGATCACAAAGCCGGCCGAAAGAAAAGGCACGCCGCGCCCCGATTGCAGCCACGCAGGGCGCGAACCCGGACGCGGCGCGGTCTCCGCCGGCCGGCTCGTCTTGCCGGCAAGCCAGACCAAAGGGGCGAGCGCCAGGATCAGGGTCGCCGTCCCGATAAGGTCGTGCGCCGGCGCTGCCATCACATCGAGGCCTGTGGCCGGTTCGACCACCAGACCCACGGCAAGGAGCGCAATCCGCAGGGCGTTGGCGACGATCGCCAGCACAATCGTGAGCGCGATCAGCATCGCGGCGCGGGTAAGGCGCGGCCGGAACAGCGCGTTCAGCACCGTCACAGTCGCCAGCGCCAGCATCAGGCTTGCCGATCCGGAACAGGGCAGATCGACCAGCACGTCCTGCCCGCCCACGCGCAGCCGAACGCCCTCGCAGACAAGATCGGGAAAAAACGGCGAAAGCAGATGGCACGCGCCGAAGGCCGAGACCTCCTGCATCGGATAACCAAGCACACGTTGCGCAACACGCTCGAACGGGAGGGTGAAAAGAAACAGGACGGCCATCCAGAACGGCAACAAAGCACGCTTACGCGCGCCAAGCCCGAACCAGGTCAGGAGCGCGAAGACATCGAGCGCCAGCGCCATCCCGCCGACAATGTTGATCGCGGCAACCTGGCTGACGAGGCGCAGGCCCGCGGCCACCAGCAGAATCAAGACCACCGACACATGCGCCCGGCTTTCGGTGTCCGTCCGAGGACTGGTCACGCTCCAGAGGACAAGAGCGGCGCCGACCGCCAGGTAGATCCAGCCGGACGACGCGTAAGAGGGCTCACGCCACGTGTGCACCAGCCATCGTGCAGGTTCGATGGCCAGGATGATCGAGGCGACGGCGAAGCCCCAGGCCGACAGGGATCGGGCGTCCGGAAAGGACAGGGATCTGGTCATGGCGGGCCATATGGCGTCCCGCTTTGCAGATCGTTCTCAGGTGATGTCCAGATTTTCAGGAGATTTTTGCGTAAAACCGTTTGCCGTGAAGCGATTCATAGGCGTGTTCGGCTGGATGCGGCCACTCCTCGACGGCCTGGACTTTTGCGACGCGACAAGTGGCGCCGCCGCTCTCACATCAAAGCAGACCACCTTACCGCTGACCGACCGCAGTCCTTTCACCGAACAAGGCGTTCCGGATCGCCGTCATCAACGCTACAGCGACTGCCATGAACAGCAAAGCCAGGAGACACGCAGTCAACGCGTAGCCGAATTTGCTCAAGCTTGGACTCAGGCTCATCACCGTGTCTGATGAAAGAAATATCGACGCCGGGAGGAAAGCGCATACGGGCGAGAAAACCAGAGCCTCTTTGATGTTCCATTTGCCGCCTGTCCTTGCGAGTGCTTGCCTGGTCAGAATGCGCAAAGACAGATTTCGAATTCCGACGACCGGCAAGAGAAACAGGCAGGCGAACAAGCCGCCGCCCAGAGTGTAACCGAATACATACCCGACGAGTTGAACAATCGTGTCCCCGTCATAGCCGACATTTCTGATGCCGTTCACCAGGACGTTGCCCAGTCCCAGAACCGAACCGAGCGCATAGGCCGCAATGAACGCCTGCACCTTCGACCAGTGCGCGAAGTGCATCACACAAAAGGCCTCATCCGTCTGCACCTTACCTGTCACTTTGAAGCCTGTTGCCTATCCATCTTTGTCACGGCACATGTTGAAGATATTTGGAGGCTATCAGAACCCTTAAGTATTGATGCGCCATGTGAGCAAAAATATTTATGCAAATTTTTACCTCCCTCACTTTACGAAGAGCCTCTGGCGTTTCCCTAAGATTTCTCATTTTTTCTGATAGAATTTCTTTCGTTTTTTACTAGGTGCCGGCTGTGCGTCATCGAGTATGATGATGACTATTTGCGATGGCGGAAATCGAGCCTAAATCATTGAACTGGAAGGACTTCGGTGTAGGTCACCATCGCGTTGCGGGACACCACGCTCTCGCGGACCGGCCGCAGACATCTGCTTGTCCTCCCGCAATTGGACGCCCCAAGAACGGCGCAGGCATCACTTGGTCACCGGATAGAAGATGTTCCGAAGGATAGTCATCAGGGCGGCGGCCACTGCGATTGTCGCCAGGCACATGACACAGACGGACAACGTGTAAACGAATTTGCCGAAACTCGTACTCGGACCGACGACGCGATTCGATCCGACAATCACCGCAGCCATAAGCAACCCCGACACGGGCGAAAAAATCAAAGCTTCTTTTATTCTCCACTTGCCACCTTTCTTCTCAAGGGCCTTGCCCTTCAGACTGCGTAGCGAAAGGTTGCGGACAGCTACCAACGGCAGCAGAAACAGGCAGGCAACAGAGCCCCATCCAATTGCCTGGCTTACGAGATGCAGGACCAAGTCGACCGTCTCGTCCGCTTCGTGGCCGCCAATGACAACATCACTTATGACGGTGTAGGTGAGCCCCACACCTGCACCGAGCATAATCGTCACAAAGAAGGCTTGTGTCTTCGACCAGTGGACGAATTGCGTCGCGTCCCTGTCCCCATCATGCTGCATAAGATCGGTCACGTCGAAAACTGGCGCCTTTTTATCGTCGACCTCGAGGAAGCCCGGATTTTTGCGGCACATCGCTTGTCGCGCGTGTTGGGGAGGTTTTTAGACAGCGGATCATGATTCTCGGTTCAAGTGCCGTCCGGCGAGCCGCGCTAGATTGCCAAATCATCAAGTCTTTGAGAACTGGGGTGCGTTAAGCCGGACTGTTTCTGACCGGGGCAGAATCGTTTGCCGTAGGACTGAAACAGTTCAACGAATTCATCGACCTTGTCGTCCGAGACAAACATCAAATACTGCCTACCAGGACTTTCACGCGGCCCCGGAGTGCTGAACCCACCGCACCAACGGACAACATCGCCCGCACGCGTGTATATCTTGTCCGTCAATTCGGCCTCAAACCTCTCTCGAAGCACTCTCATTCTTTTGTCGCCGCCTTCCGGGATATTGATAAATTCTTGATCGACTATTTTTTGCGCGTCATCTTCAACCTTTTGAATTCGCTTCAATACGTCTGGCTTGATGTCGAAATAAATGATGGATTTCTTTGGAGTAAGTTCACTCGGACGCGTGGACTTGTGAATATCAGGATCAGCGGTTTTCAAAAAACCCACATCAATCCGCCGATCCACCTGCCAATAGTCAATGGCCGGACAATTGTTTCGATTTCTGTCAAGTCTTCTTACAAGAACGCAGTCTTCAAAAAAGGCGGTTTGTCGCGATCGGACGATCCCGTCTCTTACATTTTCCAAAGTCAGCACATTGACGATGCGGTACTCAAGATCGGCGCGAGATAGACGATCAACCGGGGACTGAAACAGACTGAAAAAAGCGGTACTTGTCTCGCGTGAGTCCGCGGCTATTGCGTTGGAAACCAACGTCGAATGGGCAAACAAAAAGCATATGAAGGTGACCAATCGCATCGTATCAGCAGGCCAAACCCGGTTACTTCAGATTATGAGAGTTCCAATAACTTAACGAGATTTAACCTCGTTTTAAAGCCGGTCTTTTCGGCCCGAAGCGATGACATCTGTTCGCCCGTACACCGATTGGCAATGCATCCGGCCGCAAAGCGGCAGTAGGAGCTCTTATGCGTTCTACGGGGAAGGTTGGCTAAAATCGGTTCACCAACCACAGGGTCCCGCGTCAGGGTCCGGTACGATAGGAACCTCTCACGCCCCGGCCTCCTGCCGCGCCAAAAACCGGGCCATCTCCGCCCAAAGCGCCGGCGGGTTGGAATACATCGGAAAGTGGCCGGAATACGGGATCTCGACAACGTCGACACCGAGCGCCGGAAGACGATCCAGATAGGACAGGTGCCTGTTCTGCTCGCCATGGATGAATACGCGCGGCATGGGCAGGCGGGCCATGATGTCCATCAGCGGTTCGTTGTCCGACAGCGTGACCATCGAGGTGAAGATCGGCCGGAAGGATGTCGGCCTGACCTTGCGAGGCAAAGCCGATGCATAAAGCGCCGATGAGAATTCGGGCCGCGCCCGGACGCGCTCAACAAAGCCGGCCATGAAACCATCGGGCGTTTCCGCCGGATGCTCGATGATCTGCCGCGATAGGAAACAATCCTCCGGCGCGAGATTGCCTTCGATGTCGGTAAAGCTCAGAACCCGGTCCGGATGCGCATCGGCCAGCATCAGCGCGGTCAGTCCGCCCATGGAATGGCCCGACAGGTGAAACCGGTCGAGCCCCAGTGCATCGCAGGCGGCGATCGCCACCGCGATGAGAAAGGGGATCGACAACGCTCCCGGATCGTCGACCGAGGACACCCCGCAGCCCGGCGCATCCCAGAAAACCAGAGCCCGATCCGCGAAGTCTGGATGCAGCGCCAGATCCGCATAATCCTCCTTGGTGGACCCGAAACCATGCAGGCAGACAAGCGGCGGGCGCGCGCCGGATCGCGTGAGACAGGCCAACCGGACAGCATGCCCCTGAACGGAGAGGTCGAGTGTTTGCGTATTCATCGCGCACCCTGGACTGACGATTCATCGTTAAAATATCATATTGATAGACGTTTCCGCAAATAAATGATAGATGTAACGCATGATCGACAGCATTGATCGCGAAATTCTGTCCATCCTTCTGAAGGATGCCGCCACATCGAAGGCGGAAATCGCCCGGCGGCTGGGACTGGCCGCCTCGGCGATTTCGGAGCGCGTGCGCCGGCTTGAAACCGAAGGAATCATCGAAGGCTATGAGGTCCGGATCAATGCCCGGGCGCTTGGCAAGCCGCTGCTTGCCTTTGTCTTTGTCACCGATGCCAAACCGAGCCTGGGGTTCGATACGGCGGCGGCATTGTCAGAGGTCACCGGCCTTGAGGAATTGCACAAAATCGCGGGCGACGATTGTTTTCTTCTGAAAATCCGCGCCTCGGGTACGGACGAACTCAACGCCATCATCGAGGGACAGATCAATCCCGTTCAGTCCGTCACGCGCGTGCGCACGACCATCGTTCTTGACGCCGTAACGGAAAGACCGTGCCTATCGGGACACGATGTTCGCGATTTCAAAGACCTGAATTGACTGGATGAAGACCGATACCGACGTGACGCCTGTCGCAATGCGATGTATCATCGGAAAAGGATTAGAACACACGCAAGCCGTGCCGGCGCCGCAACCGGACACCGACCGGCGAGCGAAGACAGGCAGCGCGATCGGTGACGAACAGAGCGCTTATCGACAAGACTGTGGTCGACTTTGCGGCCGCGGCGCCTGAAGACCATGACGGTCTTTGGGTCGATGCGTTGCGTACTCTCTACGGCCTGTCGCCGCTGAATGGCGTCGGACCGAAGCGGCCACGCCTTGGCCAGAGCTGGCTGCTCGATCAGCTTGTGCTCAGCGAATCGTGCTTTACCAACCAGTTGATCCACCGCGGCAAGCAGCATCTCAACGGGTTTGCCGATCTGTTGTGGGTGGGGGTCCTGTTTCGCGGCGAAATCATCGGGAGTCTCGATGACCAACAGGTCCATATCCGCCCGGGCGAGATCCATGTCATGGATTTCAGCAAGATCTATTCAGCCAAATGCGCGCCTTCCCATTTGCGCAGTTTGTTGATCACGCATGATCTGGTCGGCTACGACCCAAGCCGGCATCCGCCGATCATGCGGTTTAGTGAACGCAATGCCGTCGGGCGGGTCTTTCTGCAGACACTGATGAGTGTGTTCGCCCATCTCGACCGTACGACCAAGGCCGAGGCACCGAGCGTCGCGCGCGCATTGATCGCGCTTTTGAAGGGCGTGCTTTTCACGGAGATGGGGACCGAGCCGTTAGCGCCAAGCTACCAGACGGCCCGGGCCGAAGCGATGCGCAGCTATATCGGGGAGAACCTGCAATGCCGGTCGCTCGACCCGGAAACGATCGGCGCCCGGTTCCATGTTTCCCGCGCGACCCTTTACCGCGACTTCAAGGAGGATGGCGGGGTCGAGCGCTTCATCCTCGCGCGCCGGCTCGATGCCGCGTTGATGGCGCTTGCTTTCGGGCCGGCGGAGCGCGGTGTCGTCGGACGCGTCGCGGAACAATGGGGGTTCACCGACACCGCCCATTTCAGCCGCGAATTCCGCCGCCGGTTCGGCATCACACCAAGCGATGTCATGGGACAGAGTCCCGGTGCCGCAGATTGGCAATGGTCCGGCTACACGCCTGAGGACACTGCCCACAGGGGCGACCTGGGAAGCTTCTTGCGCAAACTCTGACCGGCGCGCATTCCGCTCACGCGGTTTGGCCGGTATCGAACAGGCCGTCTTGTCTCCTAAACCGCAAGGCTGAAGGCCCGCCTGCCCCTCACCGGGCCGCAGACGATTGTTATCGGCACCGAGCCGACGAGATGTCGTCGTTGCGTATGCCGAAATCCTCCACCCAAGAATACACACCCGGACGGAAGCAATGCCGCGTGCCCTCGTAATTGATGTGCTGATAATAGCACCAGCGTCCGCTAAGTACGACAAACGACGACATCACATCGTTGAACCGGAACTGCCGGAAATCGTTGTTTCGAGATTCGATGCGATAGTATTTTCCGTCAAAATCGATGTGCTCGAACACGATCATCTTGCAGGCCATGGCCGTGGACGGTGACAGCAACAGCGCAAACGCCAACATGAAAAATCTCATAGCGGGGGATCCTGTTCTGATGGAAAGGGTCGAGTCCGTCGAGTTTTACACCATCCCGCGACATATGTCCGATTGAGAGATTTTTTCGATTTTTCCGCTTGCTGATTTTGTGATCCGTCACAGGGATCGACAGGTGCTTGCTATCCTTCCGAGCGCACCGACAGATAGGTCCCGCTCGACACCGCGCCCCAGGTCGACAGACGCGCGCGAGCCGCTCGGTAAGACGTAACGATTTCACCGCTGATCGCATCCTTGGCCGCCAGCTCGTCGAGCACTTCTTCCGAAGCCGTCCGGGCGGCGGCAAGCACGGCATCGGGAAAGCGTTTCACGTCAACATCGTGTTCGCCGCTCAGGACGGTCAGGCGATGCGCGTTCTGCCATTCCGATTCGCCAAGCGCCAGAATGTTTTCCGCTGCGCAGGCATGACGCACGATCGCCTGGAGATCCTCCGGCAGGGCATCGAGAGCGTCTTGCGAGACCAGCGCCTCGCCGGTGCCGTTCGGTTCGTGGAAACCGGGGTAGTAATAGTGCTTGGCGGCCTTGTAGAAGCCCATCGCGAAGTCGCTCCAGGGCCCCAGGAACTCCGCCGCGTCGACCACGCCGGTTTGCAGGGCCGTCAGGATTTCCGCCGGTGGCAGCGAAACCGGCGTCGCGCCGAGCTTGCGTGCCACTTCGCCGCCGAGCCCCGGCATGCGGATCTTCAAGCCCTTGAAATCCTCCGGACCCGTGATTGCCGAACGGAACCAGCCACCCATCTGAAAGCCGGTATTGCCGCCCATGAACGGCTTGATGCCGAACGGCGCGTAGAGCCGGTCCCACAGATCCTGGCCGCCGCCGTGATCGATCCAGGTGATGTGTTCGAGCGGTGTGAGCCCGAACGGCGCTGCCGTGAAAAGAGCCGCAGCCGGCAGTTTGCCCTGCCAGAAGAAGGACGCGGTGTGGCCCATCTCCGCGGTCCCCGCTTCCACCGCGCCGAAGACCTCGAACGGCGAGACAAGTTCGCGGGCCGCATAAAGCCGCACCGTCAGCCGACCGCCGCTCATCGCCTCGATCCGGTCGCAGATCCGCTGCGCGGTGATGCCGGGTCCGGGCAGGTTCTTCGGCCAGGACGTCACCATTTTCCATTGAATGGCGTCTGCCGCGCGGACGCTCGATGCAAGCGGAGCCATGGCCGCCCCCGCGAGCCCTCCGGCAAAGACCGTGCGACGGGAAAGGTCGGACCTGCGCGTGCGTCTCATGGTTCTATCCTTTGTGCCAGAGTGCGTGAAAGTGATGTACCGGGCCGTGCCCGTGCCCGATCTTGAGGCTGTCCGCTGCCCGGATGGCACCGGTGACGTAATCCTTGGCTGCCGCGACCGCATCGTCGAGCGTGGCGCCGCGCGCGAGACCGGCGGCGATCGCCGACGACAGGGTGCATCCCGTACCGTGCGTATTCTGAGTGTCGTGTCGCGGTGCCCCGAACCACGTGACGCCGGCGTCGCTGACCAGCACATCGCGCGCCTGGTCGCCGGCCCCATGCCCGCCTTTCAGGAGCACGGCAGGCGCCCCGAGATCGCGCAGCCGCTCGGCCTGATCCTGCATCGCCTCCGGGGTATCAGCGACCGGACGCTCCAGGAGCCGCGCCGCCTCATGCAAGTTCGGCGTGATGAGGGAGACTGACGAAAACAGGGCCGACTTGATCACCGACACCGCCTCGTCGGCGATCAGCGGATCGCCGCTTGCCGCCACCATGACCGGATCGAGCACGACATGGCGCGGCGTGTGGCGGCCGAGGCCGGCAGCAACCGTCTCGATGACGGCAGGTTGCGACAGCATGCCGATCTTCACCGCATCGACGGCAAGGTCGCTGAAGACGGCGTCGATCTGGGCTGCGACGAAGTCCGTCGGCACATCGTGGATCGCGGTCACGCCCCTGGTGTTCTGGGCGGTGAGTGCCGTCAGCACGCTCGCCCCATAAACGCCAAGCGCGGAAAACGTTTTCAGATCGGCCTGGATACCGGCGCCGCCGCCTGAATCCGAACCGGCCAGGGTCACGGCGATTGCAGTCATGGGCGGACCTCGGCACTGTCGGCACCGTTTCGGCGCCCGGTTGCAACGGCTGTGGCGAGATCGCGCGCGGCGGTCGCTATGTCATCCGCGGCAAACAGGGCCGAAATCACCGCGACGCCGTCTGCGCCGGCCGCCATCACCGAACCCGCATTGTTTGCGGTGATGCCGGCAATCGCACCGATCGGGAACCGCGCGCCGCGGGCCCGCAGGCGCTCGGCCATCAGGCGCAACCCGTCAAGGCCGACCGGCGGGCTCGGATTGTCCTTGCTCGACGTAACGAACACACCGCCGATGCAGGCATAGTCGATCAGGTCGAGCGGCGCCCGGTCGACATCGTCGGCCGTCTTGATCGTTAGGCCGATAATGGCCGACGGCCCCAAGAGTCGCCGCGCATCCTCCGGAATCATGTCAGACTGGCCGATATGTACACCGTGCGCACCGGCGGCGAGCGCCACGTCGACCCGGTCGTTGATCAGGAGCGGCACGGCGCTGTCCGAAAGCACGCCTTTCAGCGTACGGGCAGCGGCAATCATCTCCGCGGTCCCGCCGGCCTTGTCGCGGTATTGAAGCAGGCTCAGGCCGCTGCCGAGTGCGGCCTTCACACGGTCCGGCATGTCATCGCGACCGGTCACGGCCGGATCGATGATGCCGTAGACGGACAGGTCGACGGGGTTCATTGCTTCTCCTTGAAATCGATGAGATCGGCCGGTCGTGACGCATAGAGCGCATCGAGCAGGGCCGGCTCGAACGTGCCCGGCCCGCCGGCGTTCCGCGCGGCGCGTTCGCCGCACAGACCGAACAGGACGAGGCCCGCAAGCGCGGCATGGAAGGCGGATCCCGAGCGCGCCGCGAGTGCCGCCATAATGGCGGATTGCACACAGCCGATTCCGGTCACCCGCGCCATCAGGGCATGCCCGCCGGCATGGTCGATGCGTTGGCCGGCGCCGATGATCCGGTCGGTCTCGCCGGTCACGACCTGTACGACCGACCCGGAATCGGCATCCGGCTCCGCGCCGCCCAACGCCGACCATTCGGCCGCATTCGCGCGAATGATGTCGGGTTTTCGGGCCGCCAGTTCCCGGGCGAACCGGGCACGGGCCGGCGACCGGTCGACAAAGACCGGGTCGAGCACGACCGGCACGCCGGCATCGCGGGCCGCCGAAAACGCCAGTGGGATTGCTTTCAGGCGCTCCGCATCGACCGTACCCAGATTGATCAAAAGCGCATCCGCGCCGGCCACGAAATCCGCGACCTCTTCCGGGTTGATGGTCATGGAAGGGACGGCGCCAAGAGCCAGAAGCGCATTGGCCGTGAAGGTCTGGACAACGAAATTGGTGATGCAATGCACGCGTGGCGCGGCTTCGTGTACGGCGGCGAGCGCCGCTGCGCATTGGTCCAGGTCCTCGCGCGTTGGAACGCTCACGCGACGCCTCCAGGGCGTCGTCCGCCCGGCGATGCCACGCGTTTCGCAGCCTGGAAGGCAGCAGTCAAACAAAGCGGGAAAGACGTCGGTGCGTGCAAATCCCAAATCCCTCCGCCGGCATGACCCGGATCAGGTTCTGGGGTTGATCACGATGATCTCTCAGCCCTTGGGTCGGTCAAATACCGTCGGGCACCCCCTTGAGACAGCCGATTTGGTAGAGGCAAACCGGATGGATTTCAAGGGATTTCGAAGAACGACGGCTATCGATCCGCCGCCCGGAGCGTTGCTCCGGCTGGCAGGGACACCAACCGGGGCAACAAGCGAACGATCAGGCCTTCGACGGTGTCGAGGCGCGGCGCGCCTTCGTCCGGTCGATGCCGAGACGCTGTTCGCGGTAGATGACGAACAGGCCGGCGCCGATCACGATCAGCGAACCCGCGATCACTTCGACCGTCGGGATTTCGGAAAAGATCAGCACGCCGAACATCAGAACCCAGATCATCGTGGTGTAATCGAAGGGCGCGATCGTCGAGGCTTCCGCATAGCGGTAGGCCTGCGTCAGGAGGATCTGACCCAACCCGCCGCAAAGCCCGATGGCAACCAGCATCACGGCACCTGTGGCATCCGGCATGACCCATCCGCCGAACGGCAGGGTGAAGAGCGACAGGACAGTCGAGATCAGGCTGAAATAGACGACGATTGTGGTCGTGCGTTCGGTTTCGGTGAGTTTGCGGATCGAGATCATGGCCAGCGCCATCAGCACTGCGCTGAGCAGACAGGCCATCGCCCCCCAGGCCATTGGCCCATCCAGATCGCTGGTGCCGAGATGCGGCGACAAGACGAGCAGGATGCCCAGGAACCCGACGCCGACGGCCGACCAGCGGTAGAAACGGACTGTCTCGCCGAGCACGATGGCGGCGAGCGCGACGGTGATCAACGGCGCCGCATATGAGATCGCGGTTGCGTCATGCAGCGGCAAAAGGCTGAGGGACGAAAACCACAGAAACATCGACGCAACGCCCAGAACACCGCGTCCCAGATGGCCCAGCGGCTGTTTTGTGGTGAAGGCCAGACCCCATTCCCGGCGCCAGGCCACCATGGCAAAGACCGGGATCAGGGCAAAGAAGTTCCGCGCGAAAAGGATCTCACCGACCGGATACCGGTCGCTCAGAACCTTCACGAGCGTCACCATGACCGTGAAGACGAAGGCGGATGCGATTTTAAAAACAATGCCCTTGACGGGCGGCGAAAATTCAAGCGGACGCGCAAATCCTTGCGCCGACGAAGCCATTGGAAAACTGCCATTTCATGATTGGAGACGAAGATGTCGTCATCAAGGATGGGAGTTTCCCCAGCCCTCTACAAGGCACAAGAATGCACTGCAGCCCCGCGTGGGACGCAGGTCGGCTTACTGGCAAGTAAACGTGTTCGCATCGCTGCGTGGGAGGATCACGCTCCGGCCGTCATCGTGCATTCGCTCAAGGTGAGCGAGACCAGGTGGTCCACGAAGGCGTCCTTGCGCTCGGCCGGCAGGAGTTCCATGCCGAACATCTCACTCATCCACAGGCCTTCCATGGCAGCCCGTACGGTATAAACAACAAAGGGATCGAGGCCGTCGGCGTGCATGGCGGAGAACAATTCCCGCTGCTTGATGCGGATTGATTCCACCGTTTCCGGCTTGTATGCGACCGTCGACAGCAGCACGCGGCCGATTTTCGGAAAGTCGGTTGCCGCCTCGTCGGCAACCGAGGCTCGGATGAAGGCGCGGGTCCAGGCGCCGGGCGTTTCATCGTCCCCCAATTCCTGTTCCAGCCTGTCCATGAAAGCCTGGTACATGCGCTCCGCAACACCGGCGACCAGATGTTCCAGGCTCGGATAGAGACGCCGCAAGTCAGCTTCATCGATTTCGGCAGCCGCCGCGATGTCGCCGAACGACAATTCGCCGACATCTTGCTCCTGTACGAGCAGCGCCGTCGCATCGAGAATGATCTCGCGGACGGCCGCATCGCGGCCTTCGTTCGAAAATGCCTTGTTCATGCCGTTTCCCGATGCCTTTGCTTTCGTCGGGCCGGCCCTGCCGGGTCGGCCCGCATCGTATGTCTTGCCGAAAGCCCGCCCTCGGATCCAACCGTCAGGCGTTCTTGGCCTGCTGAATCGCCGTCCAGACCCGGATCGGGGTAGCCGGCATGTCGATGTCCCGCGATCCGCATCCGCGATCCAGGGCATCGGCAACCGCGTTCATGACCGCCGGGCTGGAGCCGATCGAGCCGGCCTCGCCCGCGCCCTTGATCCCGAGCGCGTTTGTCGGCGACGGGACATTGCGCGTCATGAAGTCGAAACTCGGCATGTCCGCCGCCCGCGGCATCTGATAGTCCATGAAGCTGCCGGACAGCAATTGCCCGTCCGAATCGTAGACCGTGCTTTCAAGAAGCGCCTGGCCGATCCCCTGAACGACGCCGCCATGCACCTGGCCCGCCAGCAGAAGCGGGTTCACGGTGACACCGAAATCGTCGACGATCGTATAGCGCTCGATCGCCGTCGTACCGGTTTCCGGATCGATTTCCACCTCGCAAATATGCGTGCCGTTCGGATAGGTGGCTTCGTCCTGTTGCACCTCGCCCTTCGCCTTCAGCTTGTCCGGGTCGTCCGCGATGCGGGCCACTTCGGCAAGCGTCAGCGATTGGTCGGTACCGACCACCCGGACCATGCCCTCGACGAGTTCCAGATCGGCCGCCGACACTTCCAGCTTGTCGGCGGCGATTTCCTTGATCTGCTGCGCCAGCGTTACGCTGGCCGCCTCCACAGACGGCAATCCGATCGGGATCGACCGGGATCCGCCGGTTCCCCCGCCCTGCAGGACGACGTCCGTATCGCCCTGGATACACTCATACTGATCGAGATCGATGCCGAGCACGTCGGCGACAACCTGACCGTAGGCCGTGGCATGCCCCTGCCCGTTCGACTGGGTGCCGATCAGTAGGGTGACGATGCCATCCTCATTGAGCACGACGTTGGCCTGTTCCGATCCGGCGAACGCGCATGCCTCCACATAGGTTGCCATGCCGATGCCGCGATACTTGCCCGCCGCCGCGCTTGCCGCAGCCCGGCCGTCGAAACCGGCCCAGTCCGCCCGTTTCATGGCCTCGTCCATGTGCGCGGCATATTCGCCGCTGTCGTAATTCCGCCCGGCCGGTGTCTTGTGCGGCATCTGGTCGGGCGCAATGAAATTGCGGCGTCGGAACTCGTCCGGGCTCAGCCCCGCGTCCTTGGCCGCAACGTCCGCGAGCCGTTCGATTAGATAGGCCGCTTCCGGGCGGCCGGCGCCGCGATAGGCATCGGTCGGCACCGTATGGGTATAGCTGCCGACACAGCGCACATACATTGTGTCGATTGCATAGGTTCCGGTCGCCATGGTCACCGCCAACCACGGAATGAACGGCCCGAACTGGCTGAGATAGGCCCCCATGGCCGAAATGAAATCGACCTTCATTGCCTTGATCCGGCCGTCCTTGTCCATGGCGAACGACGCGGTCGAGACATGGTCGCGGCCGTGCGGGTCGATCAGGAAATGCTCGGTGCGCTCGCACACCCACTTGACCGGACGCCCCAGGTCCTTGGCCGCGGTCAGACAGAGCGGAAACTCCTGCAGTACGAAATTCTTGGTGCCGAAGCCGCCGCCGACATCCGGCGTGATAATGCGCAGCTTCGATTCGTCGATGTTCAGGAGGTGATTGGCCAGGATGTCACGCACGCCATGGCCGCCCTGTGTGCCAGCGGTCAATGTATAGCGATCCTCACCCGCATCGTATTCCGCGACACAGCCGCGGGTCTCCAGGTAATTGCAGACCAGCCGGTTGTTGATGATCTTGATGGTCGAGACGATGTCGGCGCTTTCGAATGCGGCATCGGTCGCGGCTTCGTCGCCGAGGCCGAATTCGAATGCCTTATTGGTTCCGAATTCCGGCCAGACCAAAGCCGCGCCGTCTTCGAGCGCCGCTTCCGTGTCGACCACGGCGTCCAGCGGGTCGTAGTCCACTTCGATCAGTTCGGCAGCGGATTTTGCCGCGTCGACGCTGTCGGCGACGACGAATGCGATCGGATCGCCGACATGGCGCACGACATCGGAACACAGAAGCGGCCGGGGCGGCACTTTCGGCATGGTGCCGTCCACCTGCGGCATCATTCCCGTCGTCGGAAGATTGCCGAGGCCTGTCAGATCGTCTGCCGTCCAGACAAGATGCACACCGGCGGCAGCCCGGGCATCCTCGAGCGATCCGAGCGAGATTTTCGCGTGCGCGACGGCCGACCGGAGCACGTAGGCGTGCACAGCCTCGTCCGGCGCGATATCCGCCACATATTGCCCGGCGCCGGTGACGAAGGCCTGGTCTTCCTTGCGGCGTACAGGCGCGCCGATGCCGAACTTCGGTGTAAACATCTGATTCATGGAATGGCCTCGCTGGATGTACAGGATCGGAGCCGGATTTTGACTCTTTGGGGGGACCCTATAACACTACGTAAGAAGGACGCTGCAAGATTTCGTCAGTGGACCGTCGGCGCGACATGAGTAGCTGGCAGCAGAAACGCTGGCTCATTTCTGTTCCCAGGTACTCGTCGCAGAACCGCGCGAGATCCTGACGCCCCGTCGCCGGGCGCGGCGAGCATATTGTAGAACCGGTCCAAGCTCAATCGCCGGCCACACCCGCCGGAGACAGGAAATGTGATTTGCTCGATCGACCGATTTCGCGCACCCGGGCCTACTGGGAGCGATTGCCGGCAAATGCCAAGGGCATAGCCTGGATCAGCGTCGCCGCCCTCTTGTTCGCCGGAATGACGGCCATGATCAAGGCAGCTGGCGAGACGATCCACGTCACGGAAATCCTGCTGTTCCGGCAGATCGTCATGGTCCTGATCGTCGCCCCGACCATTCTTGCGGATTTCCCCGCATCGATGAAAAGCGCGCGGCTCGATCTACATGCCGCGCGCATCGTGCTTGCCGCCACGGCCATGCTGTGCGGTTTTACCGCCATCATTCATCTGCCGCTGGCCGAAGCAACGGCAATCGGCTTTTCAAAGACGTTTTTCCTGACGATATTCGCCATCCTCATTCTGAAGGAAACGGTCGGCGCCCGCCGCTGGTCGGCCACCATTGTCGGCTTTATCGGCGTCGTCGTCATCCTGCGTCCGACCGGCGCGGATGCCTTCACCTATTACGGCCTGCTGGCAATTGCCGGCGCGGCCTGCGCCGGCATGGTCATGATCCTGATCCGCGTTCTGGCCCGGCATGACCGCCCGGTCACCATCCTGACCTACCAGGCCCTGTTCGTCGGATTGATCATGCTGCCGCCGGCGCTCTATTTCTGGAAGACGCCGACCTTCGACGAATTCCTGCTTCTGATCGCGATCGGGATCATTTCTTGGGCCGCCCAGATGTGCAACATCCAGGCGTTCAAGGTCGGCGAGGCGACCGCCATCGCCTCGGTCGATTACACGCGCCTTCTCTACGCCACCGTGATCGGCTTCGTGTTTTTCGCAGAACTCCCCGACGCCATGACATGGATCGGCGCGGCCATCATCATCGGGGCGTCGATCTACACTGCGCGGCGGGAAGCGATACGCGGCCGCGAGGTCGTGCGTGCACCGAACGACAAGGGCCTGGCCGGCTGACCCGACGAGGTCAGCGGGGCCGTTTCAGACGGGCGATGCCGTGATGAACACGGCGCCGAGCCCGGCCAGGATATAGATGCCCCGCCGCCAAAAGGCCGCCGTACCGATCAGGCCGAAGCTGATCAGGACCAGCCCGATCCCGACCTTGGCAAACGAAAAGAAGGAAAGCGCAAAATCGTTGGCCGGTGCGATCAGGGCCGGGTTCGCGATCATTCCGAGCGGAATGATGTAGAGGCCGACGCCCAGCGCCATGGCGGTCAGGGCAACCTTCAACCAGTTCTCTCCGACCATGCCGGCGGCAATGAAGACAGCGCCGCAGACCGGCGGCGTGATGGTCGACAAGAGCGCGAACCAGAAGACGAAAAGGTGGGCCATCAACGGTTCGACGCCCAGATTCTGCAAGGCCGGCCCGGCCACTGAAACGCAGATCACATAGGCCGCCGTCGTCGGCACTTCCATGCCGAGAATGAGACAGGCAAGCCCCGTCAGAAGCAGGGCCGGCCACAATTGGTCGCCCGAGACCGACAGGATCAGCGATGTGATCTTGACGCCGAGCCCCGTCGTCCCGAGCACGCCGACGATGAGCGAGGCGCACAGGATGATCGATGCAATGGTCGCCGTCTGCTTGCCGGCCGTCATGCAGACGGTTTCCAGACGGTCGAGCGTGCGCGGCCACGACAGCCGAAGCGACTTGTCGAAGAACAGCATCAGGAAGGCCGCCAGGATCGCCACGCAGGCGGCGTATTGCGGTGTGAAACCGCCGACGAACATGCGTTCCATCAGGATGGCGAACGGAACCGCGAAGAACAGCGACGTTATGAGCACGTCGCGTCCGCGCGGCTGGTCTTCCGCCGTCAGCGGCAGCAATTCGTAACGCGTGGCATAGGCATTGATGCCGCACCACACGGCCGCGAAGTAAAGCACCGCAGGCAGGAAGGCGGCCGCCATGATGCCGGTATAGGGCACGCCCGTCAGTTCCACCATGACGAAGGCACCGGCGCCCATCAGCGGCGGCATGATCTGCCCCCCGGACGACGCAACAGCTTCGACTGCGCCGGACAGCGTCCTCGGATAGCCAAGCTTTGTCATGGCCGGAAGCGTGATGGCGCCGGTGGACGCCACATTGGCGGATGCGGATCCGGAAATCGACCCGAACAGCGCAGACGAAAGCACCGAGACCTTGGCGGCACCGCCCTTCAGCCGGCCCGCCGCGGCGGTCGCCAGGTTCATGAACCCCTGCCCGGCCTCGCCGGCATTGAGCACCGCGCCGAAGATTACGAAGATCGAAATGATGCTGACGGAAACCCCCGTCAGCTGGCCCCAAAGCCCGCCTTCGGAGATTGTCAGGGTTCCCAGGAAGCTGTTGACGGGCAGGCCGGGGTGGCCGAATTCACCGGGCAGGTATTGCCCGAAAAGACCGTAGCACAGGGCCAGCGCAGCAACGGCGGGCAGCGGCCAGCCGATCGCCCGGCGCGCCGTCTCCAGCACGACACCGATAAGGACGATGGCAACGCCCATCTGCACCGGCCCGGAAAGGAAACCGTACTGGTCGGACAGCGCTCCCTCATTCACGGCAATGTAGAGACACGCCGCGAGGCCGAGCGCGCAAAGGATTGCGCCGGTTACGCGCTGGACGGACGTCTGGGCCGCCAGCACGAGGATCCACGGCAGGGCAAACGCCATGTGCAGCGGACGTGACAGCAGGTTGGGGACGAGGCCGACAAAGATCAGCGACAGGTGGAAGCCGATCAGGCAAGCGCCCAGCCCGCTCCAGAACACCCGCCCGGAGAGGCTCATTGCTGGCGCCATCGCATCCTTCGCGTGTCAGCGGGCTCCTTCGGGAACCGGCATGCCGGCCTCGTCGTAATACCTGAGCGCGCCGGGATGGACCTTGCCTCGAATGTTGTCAAGCATATCGGGGGAAACGCCGTTCCACCATGCCGCATCATCACCCATCCTGGTTTTCTGGGTCCAGTATGTCTTGGTCAGTTGATAGGCCGTTTCGTCGTCCATGCCTGTCGTCGTGTAGGCCACGACCGGCAATGATGTTGTGGTCGTATCGGTATCCACGCCGGCATAGGTGCCTGCCGGGATGACGAGCTTGGTCCGCTTGGTTTTCGCGATTTGCTCCTCGGAGAGCGACAACAGCCGGATACCGGTGCCGGCAGCAGCCTCGATTACATTCGGCGCCGGATAAGATCCCGCCGTCACAAAGCCGTCAATCTGCCGGTTTTTCAGCGCCGGAACCGCATTGCTGAGTTCAACGTCCGCGAGGGTGACCTTACCTTCCAGCCCGAAGAGCTTCAGATATTTCTCGCCTTCCCGCGCGCCGAAAGACCCCTTCCCGATCAACACGGTCTTGCCTTCCAGGTCCGCGAAACTTGCCACTTCGGCATCGCTGCGCACGACAAAATGCATGGTAAGCGAGGGGATCGGAAACAGCGCACGGATCTCGTCGAATTTCGGATTGCCCTTGTCCTCGAACATCGCCTTGGCGTTCTGCGCAAGACTGACGAGCACGGGCGGCGTGGTGAAAACGTAGTTCCCGGTCCGGACGGCCGCTTCCATCACGTTTTGAACGGATCCCTGGCTTTCCTCGACCGTGACGATGATGTTGCCGTCCGATCCGGCTTTCATCGCCTCGGAAATCTGCACGGCCATCTGGTAGTAGGAGGACGCCGATTTTGCGGATTTGTAGGTCACGCGGGTTTCGGCCTGTACAGCGGATGATGTGAAGGCCATGGCCCCGATCAGAAGTGCCGCTATTCCCGTTAGTTTCATCGTTTTCTCCCAGACGTCGCCAAGCGGACGACAGATGCGACGCGAGATTAGAGACTTTTCAACAGGGACGGAAGCCGCAATGTGGCGAAGGTCGGACACAATAATGTCGTTAGGGTTGAGAATTTGACCAGGAAATGGCCGTAAGGTTGTAGGCCCGCAAATCTGGCGGTCTGGCGCGCCAGCCCATGACGCTTCGATCCGGCTGAACGGTGAGGCAGACGTCTCGGCCCGGTGCGGGTGTTACAGTCCCGAATCCGAACAAACGCCATCGCTCAGGGCACCGTTTCGGCCCCTCGCACCGGCAGGCGGGGGCGGCTCGAATGGAGCGCGCCCGAAGGTGAGAAAGACGCTCAATCCCGCAGTTTGACCACCACTGAGGAATCGTCCGGCTGGCCCTCGTCGTGATCGACGCCCTGAGCGTAGCCGTCCTCGACAGGCGCATCGTCCTGCGGTTCCGCATGCCCTTGGTCTGCCGGGTCGGATGAGCCTCGCTCGAAACCCGCTGTCGCCTCTTCCATGGCCATCTGATAGCTCGAAATCAGCGATTTCAGCTCCACGATCTGGTCTTCGGCCGTGCCGAACTTGATCCGGTATTGCTGCAGTTTCTTGTTTTCTTCGACCAGTTCTTCGATGTTTTCGGCGTAGCGCTGGTTCTGTTTCTTTTCGTGGTTCAGGTCGGTCAGCGTGGAATTGTAGCGCAGGTTGAGTTCGCGCAGTTTGGCGTTGGCGCCAAGCAATTCCGTGCGGTCGCTGTCGTGGTTCTTCTGGGCCGCATCCAACAGGTGTTCGATCTCCTGCAGCCGTGCGATGAGGTCGCGATTGCGTTCCTTGAGCTTTTTGTTTTCGTCGGTGACGTCCTTGAGCGTCTGGGCCCCGATCCGGCGCTGCGAACTCAGGTTCTCGATTTCCGAATTGAGCGAATAGACTTCGTTGTCGTGCTTGCGCTGTTCTTCTTCGAACCGCGACTTGTTGAATTCGAGCTCATGGGACGCAACGTCGAGCTTCGATTTCAGGTCGATGTTCGAGTTCCGCGTCTCGGTGAGTTCGCGTTTGATCGCTTCCAGGTCGTTCGTGATCTTCTGGTTCTTGCGGATTTCTTCTTCAAGCAGCGCGCTGCTTTCCGAAAGGTTCTGCTGCAACTCGGATTCGCGTTTCGAAAGCGCTTCGAGTTCCGCCTTCACGCTTTCCGAATGCTCTTCCAGTGAGCGGAATTTGGCCTGCAGATCCGCGTGGGAATCGGTGACCTCGGCGAGCCGTGAATTGGCATCGACGAGCTTGGCGCTCTGGGCCCGATATTCCTCGTTGACCTTCTTGTTGTTCTCGCGAATCGAAATGATGTCGTTCCGCGCTTCTTCGAGCGCGGTACGGGTTTCTGTACCGCGCTTGCGCAGCGCATGAACCTGCGCGTCGCTTTCCTGCAATTGCGTTGTCAGTGATTCGACCTGATAGGACAGGTCCATCACATTCGTCGACAGCTTGGCGTTTTCGCTTTTCAGCCTGATTTCGGTTTCCAGGTTCGACTTCGACGCTTCGATGAACTCGATCAGCGCGCCGACGCTGTTGCCTGATTCGCTGGTCAACGCACTGATCTGCTCAAAGGCCCGATTGAGGGTGCCGATCCGCGCTTTCAGGCTGTCCAGTTTTCGTTGCCGTTCCTGCAGTTTGAGGGCCAAAGGCGAAATCGTTTCGACATTGGACGCCGCACCGTCCTGCCGCATATCCGCCTGAGCCCGCATGTCGAGAGCCGCCTCTCCGACACCGACCGATCCGTCCTGTTCACTCCCCGGATCCTTGGGGGATTTTGAAAAAATGCCCATGGTATGACCCCTGTTACCATTCGACCGCATTTGGGCAGCCGCCACTCCCGTTCGTTAACACCACGTTAACCAATTCACCTGCAAACTTCCAACGCTTTGTCTCGCCGTATAGTTAACGACGGGACGGATTCCACTGGTCTTGTTGCAAGCGGAATTGCCGCCAGCCGACCTGTTGCACGGCTGCAGCAACCCTGCGTCCGAAACATCCCGCGCTTATGTGCCGTTACGGCACTGGCTTGTGTTTCGTGGGACCGGGTTGAGCCGATCGTCAGGCGACCGCGTGCAGGATCTTTCACCACCGCACGCTGGCGTTAAGAATTACAGCAAAAATGTGTCAAAAAAACCGCGATCCACCGGTTTCTGGTGGATAGGCGCCACAATCCCCCGGCGATGGTGAACCGAAGGTATCGGCACTCACGAAAGCCAGCGCTTTGGTTGAAACGGGACGGTTGAGCCCGGCAGGCGCGTCAGGGTCCGATCAGCACAGTAAAACAGCCTGTCGTGATTGCACCAAGCTTAGCTGTCGGATCGCCGATACGGGCCGCCATCAGGTTGTTGATGTAAACCGTTGGCGATCCCATGACGATCACGTCGACCGGCGCGGGCGGCGGCCCCACGCAGGCACATCGGTCCGTCTGGCGCGCGGCCGGCATTTTACCGATAATCGTATTAAACGAGGTCGGCGGAATAATCGGCAGACCCGGCGGCACAGGGGTCATGGGGCACATGTGCATGTCGCCGAGGCGGGCGGATGGGCGTCCCATATCATAAACTCCAACGGACGGTGCGACGTTCGTCTCTACATATCAGGACGAATTCACAAAATGCCATAGGTCAACGCACAATTCTATTGTGGTTATACCAACGGTGATGAGTTTCGTTGTTCAGGCCGCAGAAGCATTGCTGCGTTTTGCCGCTTCTTCTTCCACCAGTTCCTTCTTCGACAGCTTTCCGACCGTGGTTTTCGGCAATTCATCGCGAATTTCGATTTCCTCCGGGCGTTCGATAACGGACAGATGGTCCTTCAGAAACGTCTGCAACGCGTCGGGCGTCACGGTCCCGCCATCGACCAGTTTGACGAAGAGTTTCGGTGCCTGTCCGCGATAATCGTCAGGAACGGCAATGGCGATCGCCTCGGCCACGTCCGGGTGCTGATACGCGGCTTCCTCAATGACACGCGGATAGACGTTGTAACCCGAACAGATGATCAGGTCCTTGATGCGATCGACGAGGAAGATGTAGCCGTCCTCGTCGACATATCCGACATCGCCGGTTCGCAGCCATCCGTCTTTCAGAACATCGGCGGTTTCTTCCGGCCTGTTCCAATAGCCGAGCATGACCTGCGGTCCCTTTATGCACAATTCGCCGCGCTCGCCTTGGGGCATATCGTTTGCGGGATTGTCCAGGTCGCGGATTTCGATGGTCGTGCCGACCATCGGCAAGCCGATCGAACCTTCTTTCGAGATCCCGTCAAAGGGATTGCAGGCTGCAATGGGCGAGGTCTCCGTCAGACCATAGCCCTCGACGAGCTTGCATCCCGACTTGCGTTCGAATTCCTGCTTGACCTCGATCGGCAGCGGCGCACCGCCGGAAATGCAGTGATGGATCGAAGACAGATCGTAGCGCGCAATGTCCGGCGCATTGTTGATCGCGGTGTAGAGTGTTGGCACGCCGGGAAAGATCGTCGGCTTTGTCCGGGTGATCGTGTCGAGCAATTGCTTGATCTCGAAACGCGGCAGCAGAACCATCTGCGCGCCGACGAGCACTGCCAGGTTCTGCGCGCACGTCATGGCAAAGACGTGGAAGAACGGCAGCATGCACAGGATGCGTTCCTTGCCGAGTTCAGCGGTGTGGAAGAAGGTGCGCATCTGTTCCATGTTGGCCGACACATTGGCATGCGACAGCATGGCGCCTTTCGGCCGGCCGGTCGTCCCGCCGGTATATTGCAGCACGGCCACATCCTGGACCGGATCGATCTCGACCGCGTCGCAGGCCCCGTCATTGTCGATGAGGCTGTCATAGGTCACGTGCGCCTCGTCGACCGGATACGCTGCCTTTTCCTTGCGCTTGAAGAGATTGAAGAGCAGGTTCTTGGGAAACGGCAACGCGTCCGCCATCGGACAGATGATCAGCGTCTTCAGCGCCCCGTCCCGACGCACCGCCTCGACCTTGTCGTAAATGACTTTCAGGTCGAGCGTGACCATGATGTCGGTCTCGGAATTGGTCGCCTGGAAGGTCAGTTCCCGCTCCACGTAGAGCGGATTGTAGTTCACCACGGTGCCGCCGGCCTTCAGGATCGCGAAGTAGAATATTGTGAAATACGGGATGTTCGGCAGGCAAAGACCGACCTTGATGCCCTTGCTGACGCCGAGTGCCTGCAATCCCTTTGCGGCACGATCCACCAGGGCGCCCATCTCGCCATAGGTCATCGTCTTGCCGAAAAAGTCGGTTGCGGGGCGGTCGGCATAAAACCGGGCCGCGTCATCCATGTAGTCGGGAAGCGGGCGCGGCACGAAGGTGTCGAGCCAATCGGCCATGATTGCGTTCCTCCTCGGGGCGCATTCCGAATCGGCGGCCCCTGTTTTTGATTCGGATCGGCCGCGTCGACCGACCCGGTTCTCTTATAATGCCTTACATAGGAGTGCGGCACAAAGTGTCGAAAAACGGCAGCGGGGAACGGGGAGCAGGAAAAGGGTTCAGGGTGCGGCTGCAATCGCCGATTCCTCGGCGAAGCTGGTGACCACATGGTCGGCAAAGGCGCTGGCGGCCGGCCCCAGGGATGGTCCGCGTTTCAATCCCATCTGGTAGCCGCCGATCGACGGCAGGCCGTGGCGTTCGTCCAACCGTCGAAGCGGCACTTCGATCAGCGAGACCGGGAACGGCGCAATCGCAAGGTCCGCGAGGATGGCGGCCCGCTGGCCGGCCCAGTGCGGACTGGTATAGGCGACCCGATAGGCAAGCCCGCTGTCCTCCAGAGCCGCGAACGCCGCGACACGCCAGGAACAATCGAAATCCGCGAGCGCCAACGGAATCGGATCGCGCCGATGCGCGCATCCGCCGGTCAGGCCGGCCCAGACGAGCTTTTCCCGGGCGACCACTTCCACACCGTCCGACGGCTGCTCGTCCTCGCCGAGCGTGATCAACGTCAGGTCCAATTCGCCACGGTCCATAAGATCCAGCAACCGTTTGCTCGATTCCATCGTCACATCGACCTGGACGGCCGAATGGGTCTGCGCGAAGCGGGCAAGAATGGCCGGCAGGCGCCGGGTGCCGAAATCGTCCGGCGCGCCAATCCGCACAACGCCTTCGATCGGCGGCGACCGAAAATGCCGAACAGCTTCCTCGTTCAGCGCCAGAATACGCCGTGCGAAACCGGTCAACGCCTCGCCATCTCCGGTCAGATGCACGGAACGGCTGTCCCGGATGAAGAGCGGCCGCTGAAGCACGTCCTCGAGTTTCTTGATCTGCATGCTCACAGCGGAGGGCGTTCGAAAAACGCAATGCGCAGCCTTTGTGAAGCTGCGTGTTTCGGCAACTGCCAGGAACGTGCGCAACAGGTCGATATCAAGGTCAGGCAGGGTCGGGGATTCGGCAAGGGCCATGGATCTATCGATAAGTTTTTTTGAATAGTCAGTTCAATTCTTTTCGTTTGTTTGAAAGCATAGCCTGCTCCATATTCGCTATCAAGATAAAAAACTATCGCAATTTCCGACTGTTACATCGCTTCGACGCGGCTTGAACGCTTCGTCGGAAAAGGAGACCGCCATGGCTTACGCCCTCGACACATCATCCGCCACGCGCTTTGTGGAGACCGATCGGGACTCGATGTTTTTCCGGTTCGGCACGATTTGGGCGCGGATTAAGGAATATCGTGACCGGCGCGACGCTTTTCAGGCCCTGCTGCACCTCGACGAGCGCATGCTGGACGATATCGGCCTCAGCCGCGCCGACATTCTCTGGGCATCGCGTCTGCCTCTTAAGGTCAATGCCGCGCTCGAACTGCGCCGGATCTCGGAGAATCGCAAATCATCCCGGTAACCGCCAACCCCTTTGGCGAAAACTGCCCCCGCTGCCGTTCGGTATCGGGGGCTTTTTTTATACCTCGGGCGATCGACGACCAGAGCCGGGAAACCGGATTTTTCAAGGCTGCCGCCGAGCCGGACACGGCACCGAACGGGAGCGATCGAGGCTTTCAAGACGGCAAAGATTGAGACTGTCGTCCATTAAAGCGGCTTAGCTTTCCGTGTAATCTGCCGCAATACCACACTCCCGGAACGCGCGATTGCCACGTCACGCGCAGTAAATCCTGGAGGTCTTTTGGGGGACACGGAAGATGTCAATCCTGCAAATCACGGTTGATGGCTGCTTTGGTGGCAAGCGGCCGCTTGTCGGGGCACTCGGTTGGTGAGTTCCAAGCGCTTGCTCAAGATTGAGACAGCGCCCCGCCAGGAACCACTCATAACGCCGACTACGGAGTTCGACAGCACGACAGTCGATGCCGCCGGTCGCGCCGATCATTTTATGGGTTACCTGTATCCCGGACTGCCGACAGTCATCGATCTGAAGGGCCGGCTGGACTTCAATGTGCGAATGCAGCACTGGAGATTGCCGAATCTCCTGTTTTGCCGAAAGATCTCGGATCCCTACCGAACTGCCTATTCCGTGAGCGACGATCCGGATACGCGCCTCGACATCGTCATGATCAGGATGCTGCTGGACGGCACCATCAAGGGCGTGGTCGGTGATCGGGTCGTGCATGTGAACACCGGCGACATGTATGTGATGGACTACAATACGTCGGCGACATTGTCCGTATCGGCAACGGACATGATGACGCTTTATCTGCCCTACGAGGCAATCGGCTACACACCGGACGCGTCTCGTCCTTTCCGGCACATCGGCAACGGAACGTCGGTCGGTAGCGTGCTTTCAAGCATCATCCAGGGTTTCGCGTCGGCCCTCCCGGACACCATGCTTGCCGATGTGGGACGCCTGGAGCGCAGCGTCATAAACGCCACGACGGCGTTGCTGTCGAATGCGGACCAGCGGGAGGTCGACGATGAGGTGTCGACCGGCACAAGAAGCGCGGCGATCGCCGATCACATCCGGCAAACGCTCAGCGCCGAACAGGTCGATGTTGACGCCCTGTGTTGCAAGTTCGCGATTTCACGCGCAACGCTCTACCGGGACATGGCGTCGCTGGGCGGCGTGGAGAAATTCGCCGCGGAATGCCGCCTCGACGCCGCCTACAAACAACTGGCGAGCGAGCCGTCCCGACGCGGCATGATTCGGGCCATCGCAGAACGCTGGGGATATTTCGATCCCTCGCATTTCAACCGTTGCTTCCGCCAGAAATTCGGCATCTCGCCGTCCGACGTCCCGCTGGCCGAATACGATATCGCCACCCGACGGCACGAACGGATTTGCGTGGCCGGGGAAATGGCACCATGGCCGCAGATGCTGTACTCACTCCAACGGCACCGGAAAACGCCCTGACCGCCCGACACCGGGAGCCGGCTTCGAACGGTCGGGGTTATTGAAACGACAGCCTTCGAAAAAGACTACGCGCGGCCGGCCCCGAGGCAGGTCTGGGTCACCGGCCTGATCAATTGCCATGCGATCAGATCGAAGGAATCTGGATCGTTCATGTTCTTGACGGTGACCAGCGCACCGCACAGGCTGGCGATGACCGCCGCGGGATGCTTGTCTTCGTGCTTGCAGTGGAGTGCCCGCCGGATCCACTCGGCCAGCTTGCGATAATAGTCACGCGTCACCCGCGCGACGGAGGGCGGCAATCCGGTGACTTCTGCGCCGTAGAGACTGCACAGGCACATCTCTCCATCCTGCGACGCGGCCTGCGAATAGGCCGCAACAAGCCGTTCCATGGCACCCTGTGTGCCCGGGTCGCCGAGCACGTCGATCGTGTTCTTCGTATAGCGTTCGACAAGCGCGGCAGAGAGCTCGGATCGGTCTGCGAAATGCCGGATCACGTGCGCCTCATCAACCCCGCAGCTTTCGGCCGCATCGGCGACACTGAAACCGAAATACCCGAAACGTCGGGCCAGTGGTTCGGCAGCATCAAGGATGCGGTTCCGTTCCCACTGGGTGTCCGAAATCTCATATGGCGAAGACATCAATCAGCACCCTCAACATCTGGAATCCAGAGTCCAGGTGCCAGCCAATACCTGAACTCTTCTTCCAGGCATATGACTACGAGATTAGAGATACGTAAAGCCCGGCAGGATTGCGTCTACCGGCTGTTGAGCCAGTCTTCAAGACGAATTCCGCGTATTACGGTATCTTGGTCACCGCAATCCGCCGGTTTCGCGGCCTGTTTCGGGACGGATGTCGCCTCGCCGAGAAAGTCGATCGGCGGCGCACCGTAATGGTTTCGGAACGCATTGGAAAAACGGCTCAGGTCGGTGAAGCCGCAGGCGCGGGCGACACGCCCGACCTGCCCCCGGCGCGCCGGCCCCTTCGCCAGTTCGAGCAGGGCCCGATGAAGCCGTTGCGCGAGAATGTACCGGCCGATGCCGCCATCCGCATGAAATTCCCGATAGACAGTCGCCCGGGATGCGGCGAACGCAGCACAGACCGACTGGCAATTCAGGTCGGGATCAGCCAGGTTCTCGCGCACGAATGTGCGAAGCGCCCGGCTTCGAGCTTTGTGCAAAAGTGCCTGCGCCTCTCCGCAGCGCCATTGCCTGTCGATTGCCGCGCGCACGATACCGGCAAAGGCGTCGCCCAGTCTGCGCCGGGTTTCCGGCGTCGACGCCGGCAATTGCGACACAGTCGCCTCCAGCGCGTTCTTGATCACCTTTCCCAGGCCCGAGGTCTCCTGGAACCGGCGTTGCCCGATCTGGTCCGCCCCACCGACACCGACGGTTTCATACGGTAGATATACCGTCACCTGTTCCAGATCACTGGTGACCGATTCATACCGACCGCTATGCGGGTGGATATGGATGTCGCCGGTCTGCAAGCGGACCGGTTCATCGTCGAGCAGACCGAACAGCCTTGCTTTCTGGAAATAATTCAGCACCAGCGTATCGGACGCCGGCCGCCGCGCTTCGATTTTGTATCGACGATCCTTGCCCGGCAGGAATCGCGTTTGCGAGAATGTCACCTTGCCGGCCCTCCAGGCATGCAAGGACGCATCCAAGGCCGGGGAATGGTCGCTCAAAGGGGTGATGGTAAAGCCCGGCTGGTTCAGATCGGACCAAAAATCAAACTGTCGTTCAGCCGGGACATCAGAAGTGTTCAAGGACAAACAAGGGATGCCAGGGGACGCGGCACCCTCATAATCGATCACCGTCACGTCACATACCTTCCGGGTGAGTTGCGCTTCTTTTTTTTCACCGCCGGCACTGTGCACACCAAGGCAGCACGGTCACACCTACCACTGATCGCTGCTCTTGACCTGCCGGGAGCGTCGCGGACCGACCAGGATCATGTCGATCATTGCGCCCACCGGCAGCACCGGCGCAGTAAGACCAGACAAAGCCGGAACAAACAAGCTCGGAATTTCCCTTGCGTTACCCAGCCGACCTGGCTCGCAAGTACCCCCGTCTTCTCCGTCAGGCCAGAAACAGGCTCTACACCAATGACGCGAAAAGACAGAAAATGTGATTGCAAGGTGCGTACGGTAACAAAATTGTCAAGAACGGCCGGTGGTTTTCCCCAAAGACAGGACCACATCGTCAGATTTTCTAATGGTGTCGACGCGCGGGCGATCGGAAAAGAGGCCCAGTTCCGACCACAATATACCGGTCATGACTCGTGACCCTCGGCATGAAGTCGGAAAGGTGCACGGAGGCGGCCGCCGCTATACTACGAGCCGTTCACCCGATACCGGAACCTGTTCGGGCAGTCCGAATTCGCGGCCGCATTCCGCGACAAGGCACCACAAATAATCGGCCATGGACCAGCGCACCACAATATCGAAGGTCGGTCCGCCCGCGGCATCGTCGGCGCCGCTCTGGTAGAGCACGGCCTGTGTGTGCATGAGCATGGTACCGCGCACCTCGCCGGCGTTGAATGCCCGCTCGTGCAGGTCGAGCATCGTCAGCTTCATCAGGATGTCACGCGCCCCGGTGCCGGAAAGCGCCAGCACGGTGTAATAGTCGGTCACGTCGGCGACCTGATGATGCATCCCGGCAAGCGCCTGCTCCAGGGCATGCTGCACTCCGGTCTCTTCGCCCTTGCCGGTCAACACCATCCACTCATCCGGGCTAAGCCAGAGCAGGGTCGCCGATGCGCCGGATGCGGTTTCCGGCGATTTTTCCGGCAGCTCCACACCAAGGGCCTTTTTGACGCCGGTCCGGATAGTGTCGGGTTTGCCGCGCAGGATCAGTTTGCCGGGAAAATCACGGATTTCCAATCGGGCACGCCCGGCCGGATCGGCCAGGGCTTCCCGTCCGTCAAGCGGCGAGCGGCGCACAGGCGGGGTCATGCCGTTTTCTCCGCAAGAGCCAAGAAGTCCGTCTCGGTGATGCGTGCCGCGACCGGCTTGCCGCCGCTGCGGCTGACATAGACCACGTCTCCCATCCGCGCCCCGCCGCCTTCAACGAGCGCCATGGCGATCGAGCGATCAAGATTCGGGCTGTGATAGCTGGAGGTCACCCATCCCAGCATCGGCACCGGCGGTTGCGGTTCCGACGCGGTTGCGATGACCTGCGCGCCTTCGGCAAGCACGGTTTTCGGGTCTTCGGTCAACAGGCCAACCAGATGTTTGCGGTCGGGTCGGGCCGTATCCGACCGCAGCAACGACCGTTTGCCGATGAAATCGCCCTTGTTCATGTTGACGATCCAGTCCATGCGCAGGTCGATCGGTGTCACCGTACCGTCGGTTTCCTGTCCCACGATCACGAAACCTTTCTCGGCCCTCAGCAGGTGCATCGCCTCGGTCCCGTAAGGCGTAATGTCATAGGCCTGCCCGGCTTCCATGACCTTTTCCCAAAGCCACAATCCGTAGCTCGCAGGGATGTTGATCTCGAACGACATTTCGCCGGTAAACGATATCCGGAAGACGCGCACGGGAATGCCGTCGACGTCCGCGTTTTGCCAGCTCATGAACGGCATGCTCGCCGGATCGTCCGGCAGGCCGGGGCACAATTCCTTGACAAGGTCCGGGCATTTCGGGCCGCACAGCGACACCACCGCCCAATGCTCGGTCGTCGTTGTGAGAAAGACGTCCAGATCCGGCCACTCGGTCTGGAGATAGTCTTCAAGCTGGCCGAGCACCCGCGCCGCACCGCCGGTGGTGGTTGTCATATGGAAATGATCGTCGGCCAGGCAGGCGGTCACGCCGTCGTCGATGATCATGCCGTCTTCGCCGAGCATGAAGCCGTAGCGGCAGCGGCCTGGCGCGAGTTTCGACCAGGCGTTTGTGTAGACGCGGTTGAGGAAGGTGCGGGCATCCTTGCCGCGCACGTCGATCTTGCCAAGCGTGGAGGCATCGAGGACGCCGATGCCGGTGCGGGCGGCTTTCGATTCCCGCTGTACGGCCTGGTGGAAGCTTTCGCCGGAGCGCGGATAGGTCCGGGCGCGGATCCAGTCGCCGACCGGTTCGAAAATGGCTTTCTGGCGTCGATGCCAGTCATGCATCGGCGTGGTCCGACGCGGCAGGAAATGCGCCCCGACATGCTGCCCGGCAAGCGCCCCGAACGTCACCGGCTTGAACGGTTGGCGAAAGGTCGTGACGCCAACATCCGGGATCGGCTTGTCCATTACGCCGGAGAGCACGCCGAAGGCGTTCATGTTGGCGATCTTGCCCTGGTCGGTGCCCATGCCGGTTGTGGTATAGCGCTTGATGTGTTCGACCGACCGGTAGCCTTCTTTGTAAGCCAGATGCAGATCCTTGGTCGTGACGTCGTCCTGCAGGTCGACAAAGGCACGGCTTTTGGAGAAATCGCCGAGCACCGGCACTTCCCAGACCGGTTCCACGGCGACGCTTTCAGGGATCGTCACGGAAAGCTCGGGACTGTTTTTGCGGGCCCTTTTGAAACCGGCATCCTTCGCCGCTGCGAGCCCGGCCTCGGCGCCTTCGGCCAACGCATCGGCGAGCGTGGTCGTCCCGTTCGCGGCACCGGCGGATCGTTCCGCCTGGAAGGACGGTCCGGGCCGGAACCCGGCAAGCTCTGAATCGTAGGTCAGCTTGCCGCGCGATTGTGCGAACAACGCGACATTCGGTGTCCAGCCGCCGGATGTCGCCAGGAGATCCATGGACATTTCCTCCGGCGTGCCGGTCAGACCGGCACCGCCGGGCGCCAGCGGCATCACATCCGCACTCTTGATGCGATAACGCCCGTCCGTCGCGACGATCGCCGATTGCAATCGCACCGGAATGCTGCGTTCGGCCGCCATGCGCACAAGCGTGTCATTGACGTCGGCGCGGGTATCGACGATCGCCACGACGCTGGCACCGGCATCGGCAAGGTCGAAAGCGGTTTGCCAGGCGGTGTCGTTGTTGGTGAATATGCCCGCGCGTCGTCCGGCAAGCACGCCGTATCGGTGCAGATAGGTGCGCACGGCACCGGCAAGCATCACGCCGGGCCGGTCGTTCTGATGAAAGACCAGCGGTCTTTCCAGCGCGCCGGTCGCAAGCACCACCTGCTTCGCGCGAACCCGCCAGATGCGCTGGCGGATCGTATCCGGCGTGCGTTGGGTCGGCGACAGATGGTCGGCGGCGCGTTCCCACAATCCGACGAAATTGTGCCCGTAATAGCCGAAGGCCGTCGTCCGTTTGAGAACCGTTACGTCCGGGTTCTTTTGCAGCTCATCGATGGCATCGAAGGCCCAGGCACGTGCCGGCTGATCCTTGATGAGCGCATCCGTGCGTGCCATCGCCAGAAGATGTCCGCCAAAATGGGCGGTTTCCTCGGCGAGGATTACCCGGGCGCCGCACCGGGCCGCCTGATAGGCCGCGGCAATGCCGGCGAGACCGCCACCGGCGACCAGCACGTCGCAATGCCGGTTGACGGCTTCGTAGCGATCCGGATCGGGCCCTTCAGGGCAGGTGCCGAGACCGGCGGCCGCCCGGATGTGTTTTTCGAAGAACATCCAGTTCAGCGGCGGCCCCATGAAGGTCTTGTAGTAGAAGCCGGCCGGAAAGAAGCCCGACAGCAGGTCGTTCATCGCCCCGATATCAAAGCCAAGGGACGGCCAGCAATTCTGCGGAAGCGCATCGAGGCCGTGATAGAGTTCCTGTTCGCTTGCCCGCGTGTTGGGGTCCGTGCGCCGCGGATCTTTACCGATCTGGACAAGGCCCGCCGGATCGTCCGAACCGGCTCCGACAATGCCGCGCGGGCGATGATACTTGAACGACCGGCCGACCATGTGCACGCCGTTCGCAAGCAGGGCCGAGGCAAGCGTGTCGCCCAGAAAACCCTCATAGGCCTTGCCGGCGAAACTGAATTGCAGCGGTCGGTTCCGGTTGACCAGGCCCCGGTCGTACAGGCGAAACGGTTGCGTCACGGACGGGCTCCCTCATCGGAGGCCACGACCTTGACCGCATCGTTGCCCGAACCGAGCGCTTCGCCGGACGGTGTCGCGGGAAGACGCGCGGAGACCTTGGGCGGCTCGGCCCCGATCTCGTACACCGCCAATATCTCGTCGGTGGCAGTGTTGCGAATGACATTGAAGAACTTGCGGCATCCAGCGGCATGCATCCAGCGCTCCGCGAACACCCCTTTGGGATTGTTCCGCATGAACACAAAGCCGGCCCATTGTTCGTCCGTCATCGCGTCATCCCATTCGGGGCGCGCGATATGGGCTTCGCCCGCATAGGTGAACTCGGACTGGTCGCGCGCGCCGCAATAGGGACAGGTGATCACGAACATAATGGCCTCTCAGGAAAGCAACTGATCGATCAGTGGGCGACCGCCGCGGCACCGTGTTCGGCGACCAGACGACCGGAATGGAAGCGATCGATGGCGAACGGCGCGGCAATCGGGTGCGGGTCGTCCTTGGCGATGGTGTGGGCAAAGACATGCCCGGATCCGGGTGTCGCCTTCCAGCCGCCGGTGCCCCACCCGCCGTTCACGTAAAATCCCTTGATCGGGGTCTTGGAAATGATCGGACTTGCGTCGGGGCAGACATCCACGATCCCGCCCCATTGCCGCATCATGCGCAGCCGCGAGAAGATCGGGAAAAGCTCGACGAGCGAGGCCATCTGGTGCTCGATGATGTCGAGGCTGCCGCGCTGGGTGTAGGAGATGTAGGGATCGATGCCGGCGCCGATGACCAGTTCGCCCTTGTCGGACTGGCTGCAATAGACATGGATGGCGTTCGACATGACCACGCAAGGGTGGATCGGCTTTATCGGTTCCGACACCAGCGCCTGAAGCGGGTGGCTTTCGATAGGCAGGCGCAGGTCGACCATGCTGGCGATCACGCTGGTATGGCCGGCCGC